>CAZLJN010000297.1:0-3432 GCA_964559815.1 uncultured Propionibacteriaceae bacterium | reverse complement strand
CCCGCCTTGCGGAAGTCGAGCAAGCGCACCACCAGCAGCAGGCAGTAGTCGAGGCCGACCCCCAGGCCGACCATCGCCGCGACCGTGGGGGCCACGGTGCTGACACTCATCACCCTGGCCAGCAGGAGGACCAGCGATCCGCCGGCGACCAGCCCGCCGAGGGCGGTCCCGAGCGAGAGCCCGGCTGCGGTCACCGAGCCGAGCCCGATCAGGAGCACCAGGGCCGCAGCGACCACCCCCACCACTTCGCCCCGGCCGCTGAAGGGCTGGGCGGCCGACAGGGGAACCGACCCGGTCGCGTCCACCGCATAGCCCTGCTCAGTAGTGGAAGTGAATGCCTTCTCCAGGAGGTCCAGGCGCCCCCAGATGGCCGGATCGGTCACCGCCCGGTCGTAGTGGACGTCGATCGCGACCGTCCGGCCGTCCGAGCTGGTACCGACGACGGCGACAGTGTCGGTGTGGGGCACGTCGCGCAGGGTGTCCATCAGGTCGTCGATGACGGTCGCCGGCACAGCGCCGGCCGGTCCGTCGTGCACCACCACGGTCGCGGTCGCGTAGGTGAGCTCGGGGAAGTGGTCCTCCAACAGCTCGCCGCCAGCGTGGGCCGGAATGTTGGTGACGTTGTAGTCGTCCCTCGGCTGCGCGCCGAAGACGGCGGCGGCACCGATCAAACCACCCAGAACCACAATGAACACGACCACCGTCAGCAGCGGTCGGGCCGTCACCAACCGCCCCCACCAGGTCAGCAGCCGTCCGAGCCAACCCCGCCGCTGGGAGGGGGGTGAGGTGTCGTTCATTTTCGCTTCGCCCAAGCGTCGGGCCGGGGGTGTGGCCGGCCGGCGGAGGGCAGATCTCGCGTGGGCACCGCAGGCCGACTCATCGGGGGACGTGCGCGCACCACTTCGACCTCCTGCGACTGCCGTCCGCCCGGGAAATAAGTTCGAGAAGGCTACCCCACCAGGCTCAATCCCGGCCGGACGAGTCTCGGGGGGGGGGCGATGACCGCTAGCTGCGCGACGAGATCACTTCGCGTACCTGCTTGCGGATCACCTTTCCCAGGATCGAACGGGGCAGCTCGGTCATCGCGAAGATCTGACGGGGCACCTTGTAGGCGGCCAGCCGCTCCTTGCACCAGGTGCGCATGGCGACCTCGTCCAGTTCGGCGCCGGGACGCATGATCACCGCGGCGATCACCGACTCGCCACCATTGGCCGACGGGATGCCCACCACAGCCGCCTCGACCACGTCCGGATGGGCGTGCAGCACCGCCTCGACCTCCGAAGGTGAGACGTTGAAGCCGCCGGTGATGATCAACTCCTTCACCCGATCGACGATCGTGGTGAAGCCGTCGGCGTCCACCCTGACCACGTCGCCGGTGCGCAGCCAGCCGTCCGGCAGCAAGGTGGCCTCGGTGGCTTCGGCGTTGTTCCAGTAGCCGCTGAACACCTGCGGGCCCTTGATCAGCAGTTCGCCGGGTTCGCCGGGGGTGACCTCGATCGACGGGTCCTCCAGAGTGACCACCTTCATCAACGTGCTGGGAAACGGCACGCCGATGGTGCCGGGGCGCCGGCTCGGCGCGAACGGATTGCCCAGGCAGACCGGTGAGGCCTCGGTCATGCCGTAGCCCTCCACCAGGAGACCGCCGGAGACGCTCTCCCACAGTTCGACCACGTCATCGGGCAGATTCATCGCGCCGGAGATGCAGTACTTGGCGCTCTTCAGGCTGATGCCGCGCTCGATGGCGCGCTCGGCGGTGCGCCGGTAGATCGGTGGCACGGCGCAGTAGACGGTCGGGGGAGTCTTCTTGGTTGCGTCCAACACCAGATCGACGTCGAAGCTGGGGAAGATCACCAGCCGGGCCTGCTTGAGGATGCCGTAGGTGAGGAAGAGGGTCATGCCGAAGGCGTGGAACATCGGCAGGATCGCGTAGAAGTTCTCCTTCCGATACTGCGCCCCGTGCATCCAGGCCTCGCCCTGGCGGGCGTTGCTGAACAGGTTGAAGTGGGTGAGCATTGCGCCCTTGGGGACGCCGGTGGTGCCGGAGGTGTACTGGATCACTGCCAGGTCGTCGACCGTCGGACGGGGATGGGCGTCGTCCAGCCCTCCAGCCGACAGCAGTTCCTCCCAGCTGGTGGTGCCCGAGACCGGGGCGGTGAGCTTGGCCCGGGTGCGCCGCAGGCTCGGGATCGGCAGACCGAGGGCGAGTCGCTTCAGGGTCGGGAAGGCGCGCAGCAGGTTCACCGACACGATGGTGTCGATCCGGACGTCGGCCGGCATCGCCTGCAGTTTGGGGACCGCAACGTCCCAGCAGATCGCCACCCGGGCGGCGTGGTCCTCGAAGATGTGGCGAAGTTCGCGCTCGGTGTAGAGCGGGTTGTGTTCCACCACGATCGCGCCCAGCCGCAGTACCGCGTAGAAGGCGACCACGTGCTGCGGGCTGTTGGGCAGGACCAAGGCGACCCGATCGCCGGCCCGTACCCCCAGTCGCCGCAGACCTTCGGCGGCGCGACTGATCTGCTCGCCCAGCTGGGTGTAAGTGGTGGTGCGGCCGAAGAACTCGCAGGCCACCGACGGGCCGGCTTCGCGTACCGATCTCTCGTAGAGAGCCACCAGCGACTCGGTCGGCAGTTCGATCTCGGCCGGGACGCCGGCCTGGTAGTGCTTGACCCACGGTTCGTTCACGAAGCGACGATAGACCCGCCGCAGCCCCTGCGCTGGCCGGACGAGTCAACTGCGAGGCGGCGCGTCGGCGGCGGCTCGGGCGGGGATCGACCGAAATGGTGCCCAGGCAATAGACAAATACGCATTTCCCCGGCAATATTAAGCTGCGAGAGTTTGGCGCAAAGACAGCATGGTAACGATTTACCTCGCATTTCCACCCCGCCAAACCCCGGTGCCGGGCCTGGGACTGGCCGAGGCGAAGTGGCCTCCTGTCAGATCGGCACCAACTCGTCCCGGGCTACGCACTTTGGCGCAGGCGACCCCACATTGGCCCCGGTGGTTGAGCTAGCCTCGCAAGCGAGCCAGGCTCCCGCAGGAGAGAGGCGGCATGCTAAGACATTAAATCTTTAGCATGAACGCACAAAGTAACGCATTTCTGTAACCTGCCGGTAATCCCCTACAATCCGATTTGCCCAGCCGATCGGGGCTGCGACGATTGCGCCACAAGCGCGCCCCAGCAAGGAGGATCATGAACTTCACCGCCGCCTTCCTTCCACTAGAGATTGAGCAGCTCAGTCCACCGAGCTTGATGATCATGGGCGTGATCGCAGTGATCGCGATCGTGTCGTTGGTGATCGCCGCCGTCCTGGCCCGCAGCGTGCTGGCCGCCGATGAAGGCACCACCTCGATGAAGACCATTGCTGCTGCGGTCCAGGAGGGCGCCTCGGCGTATCTGGGCGCGCTGCTCCAGATCAAGCCGATCCTGACGGT
>CAZLJN010000296.1:0-3434 GCA_964559815.1 uncultured Propionibacteriaceae bacterium | reverse complement strand
CCGTCTCACCGACGGTGAGGCGCACACACATCAGGCCGAGCGCCGAACCGGCCAACCAGGAGGCGACGGCCGGCCAGTGGAAGCCCTCACTGAACCAGAACTCGCCTTCGTGGCTGGTGTCAGTGAGATCGCCGTCGAACAGATCCCGTCGCAGGATCAGGTCGAGTCCGAACACACCCACCCAGGCCACCAGCAGCGGAGAGAACACCGCCATCAACGCCGGCACCGCCTCCGCGAAGGTCAGGTCGCCGGACGCCGTCTGGGTGGCGACCACGACCACCACCGCCGCCAGCACCAGACCGGCGCTGGCCAGGAAGGCGATCGGACGCGGCAGCGGCACCCCGGTCGCCTGCAAGCTGAGCCCGGCGGAGTACATCGCCAGATCGGCGGCGGCGAGCAGGCCCAGCACCGAGGCGATCAGATAGGGCACCAGCAGCCAATCCGGCAGGGCCAGGCCGGCGGCGGCGCTGTTGCCGAGGGCCAGGAAGGCACCCGAGCTCACCAGCAGCACCAGCGGAATCGACGAACCGCCGAGCACGCTGGCGAACAGCCGACGCTTCGACACTGTCGAGGGCAGGTAGCGGCTGTAGTCGGCGCCGGTGGACATCCAGCTCACTCCGGTGCCAGCCGCCACCACGCCGATGCCGGCCATCAGCGACCCGAAATCAGCCGGCGGGACGGAGCCCACCAGCTTCCAGTCCACCGTGGTGAGAGCGACCACACACAGCACCAGCATCACCGGGGCGAGCACCCAACCCAGCCACTTCTGCACCACCATGATCAGCGAGTGGCCGAAGTAGCCGATCGCGGTGGCACCGGCCACCAGCAGCACCGCCACCGGAATGGTCAGCCACGGGCCGATCGGCCAGCCCATCAGCTCCACGATGCTGGCGATGGCGAAGGTGGCCGTGGTGGCCATGACCACTTCGAGCCCGACCAGCCCGATCCAGGAGATCGCCGCGGGCACCAGGTTGCCGCGGACCCCGAAGGTGGCCCGCGACGCCATCAGCGTCGGCGCTCCGCTCCATGGTCCGGCCAGGCTGAGCAGCGCCACGAAGGCGAAGGCGCCCAGGGACCCCACGACTGCGGCGAGCACGGCCTGCCACGCGTTCAGTTGCAGACCAGTCACCAAGCCGGAGCCGACGGTGACAGTGAGGATTCCGATGTTGGCCGCGAACCACGTCCACAGCATGTTCCACAACGAGCCGTGCCGCTCATCTTCGGGGACCGGCTCCAGCCCGCGATGCTCCACACTCAGCGGAGGGGGCGCATCGACCTCGATTGCGCGTGCGAATCTGGGAGCCACAAAACCTGAGAATAAGCCAAACACGGGCTAAATGCCGAGTCGACCATCAGCAGACAGGTGCGGCTCGCGTCCGTGCCCATCGGCCAGGTAGGCTTTCCTACGGTTCCCCGCGCGGCGGTACCTCGCCCAACTCCCCCAGGGTCGGAAGACAGCAAGGGTAAGTGAGCTCTTCCGGGTGCGCGGGGGCCGCTGCATTTTCAGCCCGGGGCAGTTGTCCCCCGCAACCATTAGGGTGCAACCGTGGACGAGGATGACGAGGTTTTCGAGGCCGAGCCGTACGACGAACAGGACGGCCCCGACCTGTTCGGCTCCGATGAGCCCGAGGTCGCCGACCTTCCCGCCGACGGCACCTCCGCCCGTAGCCGTCGCACCGAAGAAGAGGTCACCGCTTCCCTGATGGAAGTGGTCGACGCCCTCCGCGAACCGGCCAGCGAGATCGTCCGACCCGAGACTCCGTTGGCGCTCTACCGGCGCTACCGTCCGGACACTTTCGCCCAGGTCATCGGCCAAGAACATGTCACCGAGCCGCTGCAGCGCGCACTGGTCAACAACCGGGTCAACCACGCCTACCTCTTCTCCGGTCCCCGCGGCTGCGGCAAGACCACCAGCGCCCGCATCCTGGCGCGCTGCCTGAACTGTGCCGAAGGGCCGACGCCTACTCCGTGCGGGGTGTGCCAGTCCTGCCGCGATCTGGCCCGCGGCGGCGTGGGCAGCATCGACGTGATCGAGATCGACGCGGCATCCCACGGTGGCGTCAACGAGGCCCGCGACCTGCGCGAACGAGCCTTCTTCGCTCCCGTCCACAGCCGCTACAAGGTGTACATCATCGACGAGGCGCACATGGTCACCAAGGAGGGCTTCAACGCCCTGCTGAAGGTGGTCGAGGAGCCGCCGCCCCACGTGAAGTTCATCTTCGCCACCACCGAACCGGACAAGGTGCTGGGCACGATCCGTTCGCGCACCCACCACTACCCCTTCCGGCTGGTGCCACCGAAGACGCTGTCTGCCTACCTGGCCGAGCTGTGCGAGGCCGAGGGCATCGCCGTCGAGCCGACCGTGCTGCCGCTCGTGGTCCGTGCCGGTGCAGGTTCGGTGCGTGACTCGCTCTCGGTGCTCGACCAGTTGCTCGGTGGAGCCAGCGAAGGCGGGGTCACCTACCGCCAGGCCACCGCCCTTCTCGGCTACACCCCCGACGCCCTGCTGGACGAGATCATCGACGCGGTTGCCGCCGGCGACGCCCAAGGGGTGTTCGCGACGGTGGAGAAGGTGATCGAGATCGGCCAGGATCCGCGCCGGTTCGCCGAGGATCTGCTGCGACGACTGCGGGACTTGATCGTGGTCTCCGCCGTCCCCGAAGCGTTGAGTTCCGGGCTGGTGGACGTGTCCGGCGACCAGGGTGAGCGGCTGATCGCCCAGGCCGACGCCATGGGCTCTGGTGAACTCACCCGGGCCGCCGAGGTGATCGCGGTCGGGCTGACCGAGATGCGCGGCACCACCGCGCCCCGGCTCCACCTGGAACTGATGTGTGCCCGGGTGCTGCTGCCCGGCGCCGATCAGGACGAGCGCGGTCTGCACGCCCGGATGGACCGGCTGGAGCGCCGACTGAGCATCGTCGGCGCCGGGACGACAGCGCTGGCTGCCGACGTGGCGCAGGACGCTCCCCCGGTGGCTGCCCCCGCGGTGACCGCACCGGCGGACGCAGCACCGAGTGCAGCCGAATCGATGGCCGCGGCGAAGGCGGCGGCCAAGGCTGCGCGGCGCCCCCAGGCCAGCCAATCGACCGGCTCCGATCCGTGGGCGGCCACGACTCCGGCGTCCGACCCCAGCCCGGCGAAGAGCGAACCGGCACCAACGGCGAAGCCGGAGGCGTCCGCGAGCGCGGCACCGCAGAGCCGACCCACGCCGAGCGCCGAGCCCGGCCCGGCACCGGTCGCCGCATCGGCAGCACCGATCCCGACCCCGGTGGCCGACGCGGGTGCACTGACCACCGCCAACCTGCGTCAGCTGTGGCCGCAGGTGCTCGAAGAAGTGAAGAACCGCCGCCGGTTCACCTGGATTCTGCTCAGCCAGAACGCCTCGGTGGTCGAACTGCGCGGCGACGTCCTCACTCTCGGCCTGGCCAACCCCG
>CAZLJN010000295.1:0-3463 GCA_964559815.1 uncultured Propionibacteriaceae bacterium | reverse complement strand
CTCCAGATCGTGGGCGCAGTAGGCGATCCGGTCGGCCCAGCTGACGATCTCGCCTTCGACGGTCGTCGGGGTGGGCCGCGACCAGGAGTGGTTGCGGATGCCGTCGAGGGTTTCCACGCACAGGTTCAGCGGCGTCAGGACCACGTCGGCGCCCCACGGGCCATGGTCGTAGCCCTCATCGAGGAAGGCGTCGAAGGCGTCCTCAGAGGCGTGTCCGCCCGGACCGTGGCCGCAGTCGTGGCCCAGTGCGATGGCGTCGGCCAAGGCGACATTCACCCCCAACCCGCGGGCGATCGAGGTGGCCACCTGCGCCACCTCCAGCGCGTGGGTCAGCCGGGTGCGCTGGTGGTCGCTGGGAAACACCACCACCTGGGTCTTTCCGGCCAATCGACGAAATGCGGTGGAATGCACGATCCGGTCGCGGTCCCGCTCGAAACAGGTGCGCTCCACGTCGGGTTCTTCTTCACGGGCGCGTTGCCCGGCGCCGAGGGCCAGGGTGGAACCCGGACGCAGGTGTTGGGCCTCCCAGGCCTCCCGCTGCTCCCGGAGCACCGCCGCGGCCGGTTCGAGGGCAGGTCCCGCCTCCGCGTGGGCGCGGACGACGCCGCCACCGGTGTGCCCGGCCATGGTCGCGGCCCAGGCCTTGGCGCGAGGTTGCAGATCAGCCATGCCCCCATCTTGGCAGGCATCGACCGCTGATCGCCGCCGGCCGCACCAGGAAGGCGGGCTGGCTCGGCCGGCACAACGAAGTCACCGCACAATAAAAAGCACACCACATTGATCGAGGTGACTTTTCCCTCACATTCACTGACATAGACCAATGCTGCGCAATATCCTGCACCCATGTCATTTTCCGACGCTCATTCGGGAGACCCCAGCTCCTCCGGGCGGTCGGCGTCGTCCGCGGTCCCACAACCAACGCCTTTTTCCGCCTACGCCGGCTCTCAACCCGTACAAACTGACATCGCATCGGTGAGGACCTCACCGAACAAGCCGCGGACGCCGTACGGACGCCGCCGCAAAGGCCCCAGCCTGGGCACGTGGGCATTCCTGGCGTCGGTGGCGGCAAACGCGATTGCCGCTATTGCCTTGCTTCCGATGGCACAGACGTTTCAGGCGATCATGGTGAAGCTCAGCGACCAGAGTCACCACACCGTGGTCGATGTGGAATCACTGACCAATCAGATGATCTCCCCGATGACCACCGCGGCCAGCTGGGTGGGGGTCATCGCCTTCTTCATGGGTGTGACCGCACTGATCATGGGACGCGGCCGCATCATGGGCCTATTAGCCCTCCTGGGATGCCTATTCGGACCGAACCTGGTGATGCTGTTCTTGCTGGTCGTACCTACGTAATGACGCCTTATCGGCGCCTCGGGCGCACCCGTCCCGGGCAGCCCGTCGACAGGAGCGTTCTGCTGCCGACTTTTCGCCGATAACGCACCGGCGAAGGAGAAGTGACCAATACCGCTTGTTCGGCTAAGTACTTACAAAGTGGGGCCTAGCCTGGGTCCATGGCACTCTTCGACGCTCATCTCGGGGGGCATAGCTCCCAGGGGCGGTCGGCGTCGTCCCCGGTCCCGCCGCCGACGCCTCCGCCACGACGCAACCGCCCCGACGCGGTCCCGCAACCCACGCCGTTTTCGGCCTACTCCGGGCTCAGCCCGACGCCGGTGGAGACGATCACGCCTCGCCCGGCGCCACGCTCGCCATCTCCGTACGGACGCCACCGCAGCGCCAAGAGCCCCGGCCTGGGCATGGCCGCCCTCGCCATGACGGTCGGCGCCAACCTGACGATGGCGTTGGGCTTCCTGCCGATGATGCCGCTGATGCGCGAAGCCGTCGCCCTGGCACGCAAAGGGGTGCGGGTGACTCCTGCCTGGTTGGCGAACACGCCGATCGACCCCTCCGTCAACGTGCTGCTCACCGGCGCCTCCTGGGTCGGCCTGACCGCCTTCGTGATGGGCATCGTGGCCGCGGTCACCAACCGCGGTCGCGGCATGGGGGTCCTCGCCATCGTGGCCTCGATCATCGGGCCGGTGTTGGTGATGCTCTTCTGGATTCTCCTGGCAACCTCTGAATAGCACGCTGCCGCCCGGGCTGGGCCGACCCACGACAAACCAATAAGGTGAGGGCCATGTCGGATCCCTACGCTCAGCCGGGCTCACAGCAGCCGCAGCCGCCCACCAATGCCCCCGGACCGGCATACCCTGCCGCCCCGCAGGCCTACCCGGGCGCCCAGGCCTACCCGCCCGGACAGCCGTACCCCCAGGCTTATCCGCCCGGACAGCCATACGCCCAGCCCTACCCTGCCGCGCAGCCGTACCCGGTCGCCCAACCGTACGCACCCGCCGGCTACCCGGGAGCTGCGGCCCCCGCGCCGCGCAGCAGTGCCATGGGCGTGATCTCCTTGCTGGGATCGGTGGTCGCCACCGCAGCCAGCGTGTTGGCTGTCGGCATGATGGCCGCGGTGATCGAGCACGCGGCGATCTCCGCCCAGAGCAGCGGGTACACCAATGAGGAGCTGCTTCAACAGCAGTTCGCCATGCCCACCCTCATCCTCACCGTCGCCGGTCTCGTCGGCTTCACCTGCTGGATCTTGTCGATCGTCGCCACCGCCACCAACCGTGGACGTGTTGCCGGAATCATCGGAATCATCCTCGGAGTCCTGGCTCCAATCGGGGTGGGAACCTACTTCTTCGTCGCGCTGTATCAGACCATCCAGCACCTCCAGTAGCGGCCATGACCCAACCACAGCCCGGCTATCCCCCGCCGTACCCTCCGCCGCCCGGCATCAACTATCCGCCGCCACCGTCGGCACCTCCGGCTCCGCCGCGTCCGCGCAAGAACCCACTACTGGGACGACTGTCGCTCGCGGTCGCCGGAGTGATGGCGGCGGCCGCGACCGTCGCGGTGATTCCGCTGGCCACCCTTCAGGCGCAGACGGTCGTCTCCGTCGGCTCCACCGACATCCCGCCGGGCCTCCTGACCGAGGTCTGGTCGGCATCTGCGATGACGCCCATGCTCATCTGGCTGGTCTCGATCCTGGGCAGCCTGGCGGCGATCATCGCCGGCATCATCGCCCTCGCCACCGCCCGTGGGCGGATCTCCGGCGCCCTGGCGGTCGTGGTCGGCGTGCTTTCGCCGGTGGCGTGGATCGCCTGCTGGCTGATCGTGGTGCTGCCGGCGGTCCGCGCAGTGAGCTGAGTCGGCTGATCAGCCGCCGGAAACGTCGCATTCGGCGTCGCTGATGTCATCATCGCCCAGGCGCGTCGAATCCAGCCAGCCATACGGCACAGTCACTCGCTCGCGAGGGGTGCCTTGCCGTCCGCGCGGCGAGCCGAGTTCAGTGGTGGGGAACGGCTGATCGGCGTCCATGCGGGCCAGCAATGCATCCAGTTCGGCGAAGCTGGCAACCATCGCCAAGCCCCGGCGCAGTTCGCCCCCCACTCCGAAGCCTTTG
>CAZLJN010000294.1:0-3489 GCA_964559815.1 uncultured Propionibacteriaceae bacterium | reverse complement strand
GAAGCGGCAGCGAGGGTGGCGGCGGATCCCGTCGAGCACGGCCAGGGCAGTGGACGGGCTCTCGCCCAGCCGCAGCAGGAAGCGCAAGAGGGCGGCTTCGCTGATCGGGCAGACGGCGAAGTCGGGCTGGTCGGCCAGCCAGCGTCCGACCCGGTCGTGATGCTCGTGCTCGGCGATCACCAGTGCCGCCAGCACCGGGCCGTCGAGGAGCACGGTCACTTCTGGCTCATTCCGGTGACGGCCTGGGCGGCAGTGACCTTACGTCCCAAGGTGAGGATCGGGAAACCGGTGAGGGCATCGGTGGTCAGCTTCACCGGCGCATCGAGCTGCGCCAGGCCGCGGACGGTGAGATCGGCGAGCACGGCAGAGAGCGAGACACCGCGCTGGGCGGCCAGTTCACGAGCCCGGCGATGAACCGCCGGGGGCAGATCGACAGTGGTGCGCATGCCTGCATCCTAACTGATGCAGTCGCGGTGTCAGCGTTGTTCGGGCGCCGGCAGGCCGAGCAACTTGTTGCGCTCTGCGGCGTAATCGGCCGGGCTGAGTTGGCCGGCGGCGAAGCGCTGGTCCAGGACGTCCAGCTCGGCGGCAACCCGCGCGGCCAGCTGCGGTGGCGGAGTGGGGCGGGGTTGCTTTCGCCGGAGTGCGCTGACGGTGCCCATCACTATGAACGACGCGGCCGTCAGCAACGCCAAGAACCCGAGGAACCCGGGAATCATCGCCATCACGGTGAGCCCTCCTGCCTGATGCTTCGAGCATAGCCAGGGCGTCACAGGCCGTCAGGGGGCGGCGATCAGGTTCACCTCGGCCAGCAGCGCCTGATCGGCCAGAACGTCGGCAGGACTGCCGACCGCGGCCACCTGGTGGCGTTCGTTGAGCACGATGCAGCGGGTGGCCAGCTTCGCGGTGAGGTCCAAGTCGTGAGTGGCGACCACCATGGTGCGCCCCGCGCGGTGCAGGGTGCCCATCAACTCGGCCAGCCAGCTTGTGGTGCGCGGGTCGAGTCCGGCGGTGGGCTCGTCGAACAGCAGCACCTGGGGGCTCATCACCAGTACTGATGCCAGCGCGACCCGGCGTTGCTGTCCTCCCGAGAGATGCACTGGCGCCCGGTCGAGCAGCGACTCGATCTGCAGCATCGCGGCGATCTGGGCGATCCGCTCGGCGGTTGCAGCGGCGTCCAGCCCGAGTTGGCGGCAGCCGAAGGCCAGGTCTTCGCGAACCGTGGCCGAGAACAGCTGAGCCTCCGAATTCTGGAACACCAGCCCCACCCGGCTGCGGAAGCGGGCGTTGGCGGCCGGGTCGCCGAGCGCGTGCTCGGTGATCGGCTCGCCGAAGGCGGTCAGTTCACCGGCGGAGGGAAACGCCAGGCCGTCCAACATCTTCAGCAGGGTGGACTTACCCGACCCGTTGGCGCCGAGCAGTGCCAGGAACTCGCCCTCATGCACGTCCAGGCTCACGCCGTCGAGGGCGACGTAGCGGTCGAGGTAGCGATAGTGCAGCTCGTGACCTGACAGCAGCGGCTCAGCGAACAACGATGTCTCCCCACAGCAGGCCGAGGCTGGCCGTGATGATCGCAGCGCCGATGACGAGGTCGACCCCGCGGATCCGGCTGGGGGTCGGGTCGGCCAGGCGTCCGGTGAAGCCGCGAGCCACCATCGCCTGATGTACCTGGTCGGCCAACTCATTGGACCGGACGTACAACGCCCCCACGCTGCCACCGACGAAGGCGCGGTCCTCGCGGCCGGTCGCGCCCCCGATGCTGCGCGCCCGCCGCGCCTGCAACAGATCCACCACGCTGCGGCCCAGCACCCACAAGTAGCGGTGAGCCATGGTGGCGATCAGGACGAACGCCGCCGGGGCGCCGATGGCTCGCAGCGCTGCGGTCAGGCGGAGCCACGACGTGGTGCGGGTGAGCAGCACGACCACCGCCAGGCTGGCCAGCACCCGGGCCAGGACCAGCCAGGCGCTGGTCAGGCCGGCAACGGTCAGGCCCACCGGACGTCCGTCCCATGCGCCCAGGGCGACCGCGAGAACCCCCGGGCGCACCAGGGACGTGGTGGCCGGTAGCAGCACCACTGCTGTCATCGCTGCGATCGGGGTGGCGATGCCGGCCAGCGCCCGTCCGGCTCCGGCCGCAACGGCGCCGACGCTGAGCATGAACGCGGCCAGGCTCAGCAATCGTGGGTCGTGGATGAAGGCCAGCACCACCAGCACCACCAATGCTGTGACCAGCTTGACCCGCGGGTCGACCTCGGCCAGCCTGGCCGGCGGTTCGCTGAGAATGGCGAGCAGCCGCTCCACCTGGGCGAGGCTCTTGCGCAGGAACCGATGGGGTCGGCGCTGGGGTGCCTCGGCGGCGGCGGTGGGTGCCGCCAGCCAGTCGGGGAGAGCTGTGGTCGTCACGCCGAAGCGTTGACCGGGCGGCGCCGGTTCGCCAACCACAGTGCGCCATAGGTGAATCCGGCCACGATCAGCGAGCCGGCCAGTGCGGAGATCCAATACGCGGCTACGGGGGCGTCGCCACTGGCGAAGCCGTAGTCGGGCAGGAGCGAGTGGGTCCAGAAAGTCGACCATTGTTCGAGGCCGGCCGGGATTGCGCCCAGTTGCTCACCGAGCTCGTCGGGCCCCCATTCGCCGAAGGCGGTGCCCTGGGCGATCAGGCCCAGCGGGGTGAGGAGGGCGAAGACCGCCAAGACGCCGAGGGAGACCAGTCCGGGGTTGCTGCGCAGCTTGTGGTCGGCGGGGGCGACCTCGTCGAGTTGGCCGGTGCGGGCCAGGAAGCCGTAACCGGCGCCGGTGATGATCGCTTCGGCCGGCCCGGCGATCAGCAGGTGGGCGAACAGCATCGCCGGAAGCGCTGCGGTGAGGTCGTACGGATTGAACAAGGGGGTGCCGTCGGCAGTGTGGAACAAGGCGGGTTGGATACCCAACTCGATGCCCACGGCCACGGCGGCGGCCAAGATCGAGACGTAGCCCGCCACCGTGGCGGCGGCGATGCGACGTGCCGAGCCTGGCGCGGAGCGTCCGGCGACCCAGCGGTTCACGACGGTGGCAACCAGAGGCATGATGACGGCCATGTTCACCACGTTGACGCCGTAGGCCAGCACTCCGCCGTCACCGAAGATCAGCGCCTGGAACAGCAGCGCGACAGCCGTGGCTATCACGGCCGCGGCCGGTCCCATCACGATTGCGATCAGGGCCGATCCCACCGCGTGGGCGGTGGTGCCGTCAGGGATCGGCAGGTTGAACATCATGATCAGGAAACTGAAGGCCGACAGCATGGCCAGCTTCGGCACGGCCCGTCCCTTCACCTGGCGCATCACCTGTCGCGAGGCGACCGCGATCGCGGGGATGGCGATGACCAGACCCACGGCGCAGGTCTCGGGTGACAGGTAGCCGTCTGGGATGTGCATGGGAGCCCCTCTTAATGCAACTGCATAGCAGTAGCCGATTTATATCGCCTGCGTCATGTGGGTGCAACCAGAGGGG
>CAZLJN010000293.1:0-3531 GCA_964559815.1 uncultured Propionibacteriaceae bacterium | reverse complement strand
CTCGGATACCGGCTGAGGACACCCGTCGGCAGCTGGAGGAGTTGCTGGTCGGCGGTTGTCCGCCGGATTCGCTGGCGCGCTACTGCCGGTTGACCCTGGCCGAACTGGACGCGCTGCGCGGCGCGGCCACCTGCACCGAGTTGACCGCGCTCCTGGTGCGCTCAGCCCGGCTGCAGTACCGCTTCGCCGAGCGTCGTGCCCACTAAAGTGCGGGCATGCCCACCCTGGTGATCGCTGCGCTGCTGGCCGCGGCCTCGGCAGGGCTGGTCGCCGCTACCACTGGCCGCCTGTTGCGCTGGCTGCCGATCCCTGATGAAGAGCCCCGCGCCGACTTCATCGGCCTGGACTCTCCCCGCTTCCGCATCGGCGTGGGGGCAGTGGGCTTTCTCGCGGGCTGGCTGCTGCTCAGTCTGACTGACGTGAGGCTGTGGCCGATTCTGCTTCCGCTGGCTGGCCTGGGCGCACTGTCGGGAGCGATCGACGCCCGCACCACCTACCTGCCGCTGCGGCTGCACTACCTCACCTTCGCCCTGGTAGCCGCAGGCATCGGAGTCAGCGCGTTCTGGCGGGCCGAGCCGTGGGCGCTGGCGTGGGCTGTGGGCATCGGCGTGGTCGCCACCGCGGTGTACGCCCTGGTGTGGCGGCTCAGTGGTGGCCAACTGGGCTTCGGCGACGTCCGGCTGGCCGGCCTGCTGGGCGCCGCCACGGCCGCAGTGTCCCCGTCGCTGGCGGTGTGGACGTTTCTGCTCGGCTCGGTGGTGGGCGCGGTGTGGGCGATCGCCGTGCGGGTGCGCGGCGTCAAGGAGTTCGCCTACGGGCCGTCCATGCTGCTGGGGGTGCCGGCCGCCGTGGTGGTCACCCAGCTGCTGCGATGAATGCATCCCAGATTGGGATACGCAGCGGTACCAACAATGCCATGAGCACCCAGATCGCCGTTCGGCTGCCGGACGAGCTCGTCGCCTTCCTCGACCACGCCGTGGCCTCCGGCAGGGCGTCCAGCCGGGCTGCGGTGGTGACCGTCGCCCTGGAGCGCGAAATGCGGCGACAGGCTGCCGAGGTCGATGCCGCCATCCTCGCCGCACATGGACCGGCCGACGACCTTGACGAGTTGGTGGCCTGGGCAGCGAGCCACGCAGAGGTCGGCGAGTAGGGCATGCGGGAGATCGTCTTGACCCACCTCGACAAGACCCGGCCGGTCGTCGTCCTCACCCGCGCCGGCGCCCGCGCCTCGATGACCAAGGTCACGGTGGCGCCGATCACCTCCACCATCAAAGGTCTGTCCAGCGAGGTCCCGGTCGGCCCGGCGAACGGCCTGGATCACGCCGCCGTCATCTCGGTGGACAACGTGGTGACCATCCCCACCCGACTGCTCGGTCGGACGATCGGCTTCCTCAGTGCAGGGCAGGAGATGCTCCTGGCGAAAGCAGCGGTGCTCGCCTACGACCTGGAACTCCCGCTGCTCTCCTGAACGGAGCGCGGGCTCAGCCGCGCGCAGCCTGAGTGGCGGCCACCCAGGTGTCCAGCAGCGACGCGGCAGCGCCGGAATCGATCACCTCGGCGGCGCGCGCGAAGTGCGGTGCCAACTGCTCCGCCACCCCTACCCCGGGCTTCGGCCCGGCATAGGCCAGGGCGGCCGCTGCGGCGTTCAGCATCACGATGTCGCGCACCGGTCCGGTCTTGCCGGCCAGCAACTCCCGCACCACCTGCGCATTGTGCGCCGGCGCTCCCCCGACCAGATCGGACGGCACCGCCGGTGTAATCCCCAGATCGGCGGGGTCGAAGGTGGATTCAGTCACCTGGCCGTCGGCCACCAGCCACACCCGCGAGGCGGTGGTGGTGGTCAACTCGTCCAAGCCGTCATCACCGTGGAAGACCAGGCCGCGATGGCCACGTCCGGCCAGCACGCCGGCGACCAGCGGAGCCATCCGGGCATCGGCCACGCCGATTGCCGAGGCGTGCGGACGGGCCGGGTTGGCCAGCGGGCCGAGGAAGTTGAAGGTGGTCTGCACGCCGAGCTCGCGGCGGGCGCTGGCCACATAACGCAGCGCCGGGTGGTACATGGCGGCGAACATGAACACGATGCCGGCCTGGGCCAGCACGCCGGCCTGCGCCGCCGGCGGGACGTCCAGAGCCACCCCGAGCGCTTCGAGGCAGTCCGCGGTGCCGCAGGCGCTGGACGCGGCGCGGTTGCCGTGCTTGACCACCGGCACACCCATGCCCGCGGCCACGATCGCGGCCATGGTGGACACGTTCACCGTCATCGCCCGATCGCCGCCGGAGCCGACCACGTCCACGGCTTCGCCAGGCAGCGAAATGGGGGTGGCGTGATCCAGCATCGATTGCGACAACCCGGTCAGCTCATCGACGCTCTCGCCCTTGGCGCGCAGCGCAATGGCGAATCCGGCGATCTGGGCTTCGGTGGCCTCACCGGCCAGAATCTGATCCATCGCCCAGGCCGCGGCGGCGCCGCTCAGGTCGCGCCGAGCCATCAGCTCGGTCAGTACCTCTGCCCAGGTCACGACTTACGCGGCCTGCTCAGCGCCCAGCAGCTTGGCTGCGGTCTGCGGCAGCGTCACCGGGTCCAGCGGGTAGGACGCGATGGCGTCGGCCTGCGACCAGGTGGCCAGCCAGGCGTCGGCCACGCGGGCCACCAGCAGCAGCACCGGCGGGCACGGTTCGAACTCGTTCTTGAACTGATGACCCAGCCCCATGCCGCCGTACGGCACAGCCTCGCCGTCGAGGATCAGCAGGTCGAAAGTGCTGGTGTCCATCGCGGTAATCGCAGCCGGACCGGTGGCGATCTCGACGATCTCCAGCTCACGGCCGGCCAGCTTCTTACCCAGGGCAAGCCGCACCTGCTCGCGGACGGTCCGGTCGTCGGAGTACAGCATCACCCGCGCGGTGTCGCTCATCTGGTCCTCGCTTCAGGAGTTTGGGCGTAGTCATGGTAACCGTTCCGGGCTGCGGCCTTGAGCTTGTCGGCACCTTCGTCCAGTGGGCGAACCCGGGCGCTGAGCGGTCGATCAGCGGGAATGCCGCCTCGTCCCTATCCTTGAGGGGTGCGATTTCTCACTGGTAAGCCCAACTACGACCTGACCTACGACGACGTCTTCATGGCGCCGCGACGTTCGTCGGTCGTCTCCCGGCTGGATGTCGACCTCACCAGCACCGACGGGCTGGGCCTGCCGCTGCCGCTGGTGGTGGCCAACATGACCGCGATCTCCGGACGCCGGATGGCCGAGACGGTGGCTCGTCGCGGCGGCATCGCGATCATCCCCCAGGACCTGCCCACCGACATCGTCGCCGCCGCCATCGGCAAGGTGAAGTCGGCCCACACCAGCTTCGACACCGCGCTGACCATCGACCCGCACGCCACCGTCGGCGAGGCGCTCGCGTTGCTACCCAAGCGCGCCCACGGCCTGATCGTGGTCGTCGACGCCTCCGGCGCCCCGCTCGGGACGGTGTCGGAGCGCGACCTGGCCGGGTTGGACCGCTTCAACCAGGTGCATGAGGCGATGAACACCGCACTCA
>CAZLJN010000292.1:0-3594 GCA_964559815.1 uncultured Propionibacteriaceae bacterium | reverse complement strand
CTGAGCATGAACAAGATCGATTTCAAGAAGACCGTCCCGAGCTACCGCGCCACGGCCGGCCGCTTCGAGATCATCGAGGTGCCACCACTGCAGTACCTGATGATCGACGGGCACGGCGATCCGAACGCCGGCGGCCCCTTCGCCGAGGCGGTGACCGCGCTGTTCAGCGTCGGCTACAAGCTGAAGTTCACCTCCAAGAACGAGCTCGGCCGCGACTACGCGGTGATGCCACTGGAGGGGCTGTGGACGTCGGCTGACCCGGCGAACTTCACCACCGCGCTCGACAAGTCCACCTGGGACTGGACGATGCTGATGATGGTGCCCGACTGGATCGACGCCGCGATGTTCGCCACCGCCCGCGACGCCGTCCGCGCCAAGGGCGGATCTGCGCTCGACCGGCTGCGGCTCGACGTCCTGGACGAGGGCCGGTGCGTGCAGACACTGCACTTGGGCTCTTTCGACTCCGAAGCAGCCACTCTGCAGCGGCTACACACCGAGTTCATCCCCGCCAACGGCCTGCACATGCGCGGCGTCCATCACGAGATCTACCTGTCGGACTTCACCCGCACCGCGCCGGAGAAACTGCGCACCATCCTGCGCCAGCCGGTGGCCTGACCGCACCGCCGGGCGAGGCTCACTCCCCCGGGTTCATGTGCGGATAGCCGGTGGCTGTGGGCGAGACCAGGGTCTCCTTGATCGCCCGCGGGCTGACCCAGCGCATCAGGTTCCACATCGAGCCGGCCTTGTCGTTGGTGCCGGACGCCCGCGAGCCACCGAAAGGCTGCTGACCGACCACCGCACCGGTCGGCTTGTCGTTGATGTAGAAGTTGCCGGCGGCGTGCCGCAGCCCCGCCTGCGCCTGGGCGATCGCCGCACGATCGGTGGCAAACACCGCCCCGGTCAGGGCGTAGGAGCTGGTCTCGTCGACCAAACGCAGGACCTTCTCATACTCGGTGTCCTCGTAGACGAAGATGCCCAGCAGCGGCCCGAAGTGCTCGGTGGCCAGGACGTCCTGGTGCGGGTTGTCGGTGACCACCAGCGTCGGCCGGACATACCAGCCTTCAGCGTCGTCATAGCGTCCACCGGCGACGATCTGCGCATCGGACGAGGCGCGGGCCTGTTCGATGGCCCCGCTCAGCTTGGCGAAGGCCCGCTGATCGATCACCGCGGAGGTGAAGTTGGTGAAGTCGCGCACGTCACCGACCGCCAATGCCTCGGTCTGGGCGATGAGTTCGTCTTTGATCGTGTTCCACAGGCTGCGTGGCAGGTAGGTGCGCGAGGCGGCCGAGCACTTCTGGCCGGAGTATTCGAACGCGCCACGAATCAAGGCGGTGACCACCGCGGCCGGATCGGCGGACGGGTGTGCGACCACGAAGTCCTTGCCGCCGGTCTCGCCCACCAGTCGCGGATAGGCGCGGTAACCGGCGATATTGGCACCCACCTGCGACCACAACCCCTGGAAGACCCGGGTGGAGCCGGTGAAGTGGATACCGGCCAGGTCGGGGTGCCTCAGCGCCACGTCGGAGATCTCGGCACCATGCCCGGGCACCATGTTGATCACCCCGGCCGGCAGCCCGGCCTCGATCAGCAGGTCCATCCACAGCTGGGCGGCGAGAGTCTGGGTGAGGGCCGGCTTCCAGATCACGGTGTTACCCATCAGCGCCGGCGCGGTAGGCAGATTGCCGGCGATGGCGGTGAAGTTGAACGGAGTGATGGCGTAGACGAAGCCGTCGAGCGGACGGTAGTCGAGGCGGTTCCACACCCCGGGCGAGTTGATCGGCTGGTGGGCGTGCAGCTGGCGGGCGAAGGCCACGTTGAAGCGCAGGAAGTCGATCAGTTCGCAGGCGGAGTCGATCTCGGCCTGCTGGACGGTCTTGCCCTGGCCCAGCATGGTGGCCGCGTTCAGCCGGTCGCGCCACGGACCGGCCAATAGATCGGCGGCCTTGAGGAAGATCGCTGCCCGGTCGTCGAAGTCCATCGCCGCCCAGTCGGCCTTGGCCCGTCCGGCGGCAGCCACGGCCGCCTCGGCGTCGGCGGCGCCGGCCTGCCGCACCCTTGCCAGCAGCGTGGTGTGATCTGAGGGCATCCGCACCTCGTAGTGGTCGCCCGACCCCGCACGAACGGCGCCGTCCACCACCGGACCGACCTCGATCGGCCCGGCCGCCAGCAAGGCGTCCAGTCCGTGCCGCAGGCTGGCCCGCTCGGGGCTGCCGGGGGCGTAGCTGCGCACCGGTTCATTGATCGGCGTCGGTACCTGGGTGATCGCTTCCACGTCTTCCTCCTCGGTCGCCTTCAGGTTCAGTCTCGTCCCATCAACGTCGACAGGCTCACCTCACGGCTTTGTATACAGCATTGTATACAACGCCCCCTCCCTCTGCGTCTCCACCACTCGGAGTGAAAGTGCGAGGTGCGAGAGCTCAGGAACGGGACGGACGCAGCCCCAGCGAGGCCGCGATGATGTCGGCGGTATGCCGGACGTGCGCGCGGGCGATCTGCTCGGCACCGGCGGCGTCCTTGGCCCGCAGCGCTGCCACCAGTGCCCGATGCTCGGCGTCGACCACCGCGTCCTGCTCGGGGGTGAATCGCACCGGAGTGGCGAAGGTCCAGTAGTTGATCTTCGAGCTGCGGGCGAAGTTCGCCAGCACCCGGTTGCCTCCGGCCTCGGTCACCAGATCATGGAACTCGCCGTTGATCTCGTTGAACAACCGCCGATTCGGCTCGCCTTCCATCTTGGCGATCAGCGCGTCCAACTGCGCCAACTCGGCCTCGGTGATGCGCTCGGTCGCCAGTCGGGCAGCGGCGGCCTCCAGTTCCGCGCGCGCCTCCAGGTACTCCAGGATCTCCTCGGGCGCGTGATCGCGGACCAGCCAGCCGCGGTTCTGCAGCACCAGTCCTTCCTGCCGCAGCCGCAGCAAGGCCTCCCGCACCGGGGTGCGACTCACGTTCAAGGCGGCGGCCAGTTCCTCTTCGACCAGGCGATGGTTGGGCCGGAACTCGCCACTGAGGATGCCGTCACGGACCCGCTGATGCACCACGGCGGCCGCATTGTCGACAGCAGGGGCCGAGCCGGCCGGCTGCGGACGGGAGTTGGTCACGACGATCAGCCTAGTGCCGCGCTCGCCGGTGCCGCGCTCGCCGGAGCGGCCGATGGCCACACCGGGCGGAAACCCGCTGGGAGTAGCCACGGCGAGGACCCGCCACGACTAGCCTGCTGCCATGAGCGGCACCCCTCACCGACCCGTGCTGGCGATCCTCGGCGTCGCCATCGCGCTGAGCTCACTGGACGCCACCATGGTGAATGTGGCGCTGCCGTCGATCCAGGCGGCCTTCGACGCCCCCACTCCCCTGCTGCAATGGGTGGTGGACGCCTACGCGGTCACCTTCGCCGGCACCCTGCTGCTCGCCGGCGCTCTGGCCGACCGCTTCGGACGGCGACGGATCCTGGTGATCGGACTGACGGTGTTCGCCCTGGCCGACATCGGCGCCATGCTGGCGGATGCCATCGCACCGCTGGTGGTCTGCCGCGCGATCATCGGAGTGGCGGCGGCCTTCATCCTGCCCGCCGCCCTGGGCATCATCATCGAACTCTTCCCC
>CAZLJN010000291.1:0-3596 GCA_964559815.1 uncultured Propionibacteriaceae bacterium | reverse complement strand
GGCGGCGCGGGCTTCCCGACCGGCATGAAGTGGAGCTTCGTGCCGAAGGACAACCCGAACCCGAAGTACCTCGTCGTGAACGCCGACGAGTCCGAGCCGGGCACCTGCAAGGACATGCCGCTGCTGCTGGCCAGCCCGCACACGCTGGTGGAGGGCATGATCATCGCCTCCTACGCGATCGACTGCCACACCGCGTTCGTGTACATCCGGGGTGAGGTGCTGCACGTCATCCGGCGCATGCAGCAGGCGGTCGCAGAGGCCTACGACAAGGGCTACCTCGGCAAGGACATCCTCGGCTCCGGGTACGACCTCGACATCATCGTGCACGCCGGCGCCGGCGCCTACATCTGCGGCGAGGAGACGGCACTGCTCGACTCGCTCGAGGGTCGCCGCGGCCAGCCGCGGCTGCGTCCGCCGTTCCCCGCGGTGGCGGGCCTGTACGCGTCGCCGACGGTGATCAACAACGTGGAGTCGATCTCCAGCGTGCCGTCGATCGTGAAGAACGGGTCGGCGTGGTTCGGCTCGATGGGCACCGAGAAGTCCAAGGGCATGACGCTGTACTCGCTGTCGGGGCACGTGAAGCGTCCCGGCCAGTTCGAGGCGCCGCTGGGCATCACGCTGCGGCAGCTGCTCGAGCTGTCCGGCGGCATCAGGGACGGTCACGAGCTGAAGTTCTGGACGCCGGGAGGTTCCTCCACCCCGATCCTCACCGCGGAGCACCTGGACGTCCCGCTGGACTACGAGGGCATGGGCGGCGTCGGGTCGATGCTGGGCACCAAGGCCCTCCAGGTGTTCGACGAGACCACCTCCGTGGTGCGCACGACGCTGCGCTGGGTGGAGTTCTACAAGCACGAGTCCTGCGGCAAGTGCACGCCCTGCCGCGAGGGCAACTGGTGGCTGGTGCAGCTGCTGAAGAGCTTCGAGGCCGGCACCGCGCAGGACGGGGACGTGGAGAAGCTCCTCGACATCTGCGACAACATGGGCGGCAAGTCGTTCTGCGCGCTCGCGGACGGGGCGGTCGCCTGCGTCACCAGCGCGGTGCGGCACTTCCGTTCCGAGTTCGAGGCCGGCCGCACCACGCCCGCCTGGGAGCTCTTCCCGTACGGCCGCAGCGCCCTGTTCGAGGTGCAGGAGAAGGTTGAGGTGCACGCATGAGCGTGGTCACGAAGCCCACCGGCCCGGTGGCGCCGGTGGAGACCATCACCGTCACCATCGACGGCACCGAGGTGCAGGTGCCGAAGGGCACGCTGGCCATCCGCGCCGCGGAGATGATCGGGATCGCGATCCCGCGGTTCTGCGACCACCCGCTGCTCGACCCGGTCGGCGCCTGCCGGCAGTGCATGGTCGAGGTGCCGGACATGGGCAACGGCCGGGGCATGCCCAAGCCGCAGGCGTCCTGCACGCTGGAGTGCGCGCCCGGGATGCAGATCCGGACGCAGGTCAGTTCCCCGGTGGCCGACAAGGCCCAGAAGGGGATGCTGGAGTTCCTGCTGATCAACCACCCGCTGGACTGCCCGATCTGCGACAAGGGCGGCGAGTGCCCGCTGCAGAACCAGGCCATGAGCAATGGTGGTGGCAGCTCCCGCTACGACGGGGTCAAGCGCACCTACCCCAAGCCGGTGCCGATCTCGGCGCAGATCCTGCTCGACCGCGAACGCTGCGTGCTGTGCGCCCGCTGCACCCGGTTCTCCGAGCAGATCGCCGGTGACCCGTTCATCGCCCTGGTCGAGCGTGGCGCCCTGCAACAGGTCGGTCGCTACGCCGATCATCCCTACGACTCTTACTTCTCGGGCAACGTCGTCCAGATCTGCCCGGTGGGCGCACTGACCTCGGCGGCGTACCGCTTCCAGAGCCGTCCGTTCGATCTGGTCAGCACCGAGGTCACCTGCGAACACTGCGCTTCGGGTTGCCAGTTGCGTACCGATCACCGTCACGGCGTGGTCCGGCGGCGGCTGGCCGGCGAAGCACCGGCGATCAACGAGGAGTGGAACTGCGACAAGGGCCGTTTCGCTTTCGTGTCGGCGCGCGGCGATGATCGGCTGCGCACCCCGCTGATCCGTGAGAACGGCGAGCTGCGCGCAGCGTCCTGGCCCGAGGCGATCGACGCGGCCGTGGCCGGGTTGACCGCTGCGGGCAAGAAGGTGGGTGTGCTGACCGGTGGTCGGCTCACCGTGGAGGACTCCTACGGCTACGCCAAATTCGCTCGCACGGTGCTGGGAACCAACAACATCGACTTCCGGAGCCGTCCGGTGGGCGAGGGTGAAGCTGCCTTCCTGGTGCATCAGGTGGCCGGACGCGCCCTCGGCGACGGACTGACCTACACCGACCTGGAGAACGCCAAGCGGGTGTTCCTGGTCGGGTTCGAGCCGGAAGAAGAGTCTCCGATCATCTTCCTGCGACTCCGCAAGGCCGTCCGCAAGAAGGGGCAGTCGGTGACGGCTGTAGCCCCCTTCCTCTCCAGCGGCAATGCCAAGCTGAAGGCGACGCTGGTGCCGACCTTGCCCGGGGCCGAGGCCGAGGCTGTGGCCGGGTTGAAGCTGGCGGCCGGCGACGTGATCCTGGTCGGCGAGCGGGCTGCGCTGGCAGCCGGTGCTCTGACCGCGGTGGTCGAAGCGGCCGAAGCCGCCGACGCCCGGTTCGCCTGGGTGCCGCGGCGCGCGGGTGATCGCGGTGCGATCGAGGCGGGCTGCTTGCCGAGCCTGTTGCCGGGCGCTCGTCCGGTGACCGATGTGGCCGCTCGCGTCGACGTGGCGACGGCCTGGGGCCTGGAGTCGCTGCCGCCGCTGGAAGGTCTGGATGCGCCGGCCATGCTGGCTGCTGCCGCCGATGGCGATCTCGCTGCGCTGGTGCTGGCCGGAGTCGAACTCACCGACTTCGCCGACGCTCATGCAGCGCGGGACGCGGTGGAAGGCGTCGGCTTCCTGGTGTCGCTGGAATGCCGACGTTCGGAGGTCACCGAGGCCGCAGACGTGGTCTTCCCGGTGGCGCTGATCGAAGAGCATGCCGGCACCTTCCTGAACTGGGAGCACCGTGCGGGCCGGGTGAACACCGTGATCAAGCAGCTCAACGCGCCGATGACCGATGTTCGGGTCCTGGCCGCGCTGGCTGATGCGATGGGTGCCCCGCTGGGGTTCCGTACCGCGGCCCAGGCCATGGCCGAGTTCACCGAACTCGGTACCTGGGACCAGCCGATCAAGCCGGAAGTCGGCACCCGCGCCCGCGGTCGGGCAGCCAAGAAGGCCACGGCCGAGGTTGCCGAGACCGTGAAGCTGGCCACCTGGCGGATGCTGCTGGACGGCGGCCGCGGCCAGGACGGCGAGGAAGCCTTGGCGGCCACCGCCAAGCCGACGGTCGCTCGCCTCAGCCCGGCGCAAGCTGCCGCGGTGGGGGTGGCTACCGGTGACTCGGTCGTGGTGACCAGCCCGGCCGGGTGGTACGAGCTGGCGGTGGAAGTCACTGCTTCGATGATCGACGGCGCCGTCTGGGTGCCGACCAACTCACCGGGGACGCCGATCGGCGAACTCGGTGTCGTCCACGGCGACGACGTGGTGCTGAGCGTTGGAGGTGCGCAGTGAGCAACGATCCCTGGTGGTTGA
>CAZLJN010000290.1:0-3597 GCA_964559815.1 uncultured Propionibacteriaceae bacterium | reverse complement strand
GCACATTGCAGCGGGGTGCGACCGGCAGGTGCACCCGCGCAGTCCGGGAACGAGCATCCTCATCAAAACAGGGATGCTCACTGGTCGACAGTGGTTTGCTGGCGAAGCTCGGGTACGCGGTCATGGTGGGCCTTTCGGGTGAGAGCCGGGAGCGTCGCCAGTGACCGGAAATGCTGATCGGTATTTCTTGGTTCCAGTCAAGCAGGCAATTCGTTACAGCTGCATGAACTCAGGAAAGAGCTGTGTAACAAGTCAGATCCTGGAAATCGAAGGTCGGGCGCGAGGAGATCGCGCGCCCCTTCAGCGGGTAGATGCTCACCTGGACGTAGTCGTCCCGGTTCTGCTCCTTGCTGGTGAGCTGGAACTCCGGCAGCACCCGGGCGAACCACTTCGGAACGTGGTCACAGAGCACCTCCAGCTGGCGAAAGTTGGTCTCGGCCAAGAACGGCATCAGCACCTCCTTGCTGGTGTGGGCGCCGGGCCTGCCCATGGCATTGCGCAGGTCGACCCGGTAGTACCCCGGACGCAGCGGCAGCTCGGTGATCTGAATCACCGGCTCCTCGACCGCCGGCTGTTCGGGCTGGGTCTCCGCTTGTCGATAGGCATTCGCGATCAGGTCGACGAACTGCTCGGGGGTGCCCCGCACCGGCCACAACGTCACGCCGAAACTGGCGAACGTCACCCGGTAGTAGCCACTGGTCACGCCGGCCGCCAGCACTGTGCATTCGCCGAGCCACAGGCACAACTCCTCGACCCGGTGGCGCAGATCGTCCATCGAACCATCGCCGATGGAGGTGAACTCATAGGTGCGGGCGACCGTCCAATAGCCATCGACATCCTCGAAGACGTGGACGGTGCCGCCGGTGGTGGGGGTGACGGCTTGGCCGTCGGCGTCCAGGAGTGCAGCGAGTCTCATTTCACCCTCCTTCGTGGGGCTTCAGGCGCAATCGGTCGCGCACGTATTGCAGTCGGTATCGCATTCGATCAGGCCATCGGGGTCAATATCGGGAAGTGCGAGAAAGCGGCATTCTGAAATAGTGAAGGTGTGCTCCTCGTTGCCGTTGCTGATGGTCACCCGATCAGCGACGAAGGCGATGGTGATCGGCAGCTTCACCGGGGTGTCCTTCGACAACGCCAGGCGGGTGCGGGAGGCGATCCGCACCCGTCCGAGTTCGGCCGATCGAACCACGATGTCGCCCGAGGTGGAGATGTGGGTCAGCGTGCCGCGCTCATCGAAGCGCACCGAGTTGTAGTCGGCGTCGATGGTGAGCGCGCTCACGTCATAGGCGCGCACCAGGCCGATCGGGGTCATCATGTCGACCGGGGAGGCCGGCTCGAAGGACTCCAACTCGCCGGTGGGGAACACCCGAAAGCCGGTTCGCACCCGCTGGACGCCCATCGGGGTGCGCAGCGCGATCACGTCGTCGGGCCACAGGATCAGGCTCTTCACTTCGCCAGTGGCATAGAAGCGGATCCCGATGATCTTGGTGGTCACGGTGCCGAAGCTGAAGCCGAACGAGTAGGTCTCGGCCAGTTCCTTCTCTTCGCGTTCGCTCCAACCGAAGCCGATCTGACCGTTCAGGGGGAAGACCGAATCGACCTCACCGGTCTCATAGAAGGTGACCAGTTCGGCCGGGAAGGCGCCGATCGGAGTGGTCACGTCCTGCTGAGCATCCAGGCTGATGCTGCGCACCGCGCCGGACGGGTAGAACGACACCGACTTCAGCTCCTTGCTGCGGGCGTCCGGACGGGAATGCCGCGGCACCAGATCACCGACCGAGGTGGTGATCAGATTGGGCTGGTTCACGGTGCATTCGGCGATGCTGCCGTCGGGGTGCTCGGTGAAGCTGGCGACGCCGACGAGTTCGAGGGTGGTGGTCATGGGGTGCTTCCCTTCTCCTCAGAGGTGGTGAACAGCTCGCCCGGATCGGCGAGGTTGTGTTTGGCAGTGAGGCGATCGGGGGTGAGCCGATAGACGGCCACGGGGTTGTCGTCCATCCCGGAGCGGTAGTTGTCGACGAGCCGATCGGTGATCCGGCTGCGGTAGAAGCCGGGCAGCAGCTTGGTCACCAGGCCCTGCAGGGCCTCGGCGGCCTCGGTGAGGTCGGTGACCTGGGCGACCTGGCCGAAGATCATCACCGAGCTGTAGCTGGTGTCGGCATGGCAGGGCATCGGATCAGTGGTGGTGCCATGGTCGGCGAAGACGGTGAAGCTGGCCGCCGGTTCGCGGGTGAGTAGTTCGAACTTGCGTCCCGAACCCAGCCCGTGAAAGTAGATCCGACCGTCGGCCCACAGATAGTTCATCGGGACCGCGTAGGGGTAGGGCTGGGTACTCAGGGCGAGGACGCCGACGCGCTCGGCGTTCAGGAAGGCGTCGATCTGGGCGGGGTCGTTCCACACCCGGTCGGTGTAGGCGATCTGGGTCATCGTGGCCTTCCTTGGTAGACGTGGTTTCGACAAGCTCAGCCAGCGGGTGGTTGTGGTCGCTGGTTGAGTAGCGAGCGTGGCGAAACCTGCGTTGGTCGGGCGGGGCTCGGTGCCGCCGGGCAGTTGGCCGAAAGACCGGCGGCACCGAGCTGGACGTGGTGGGCGGACGCCTGTTGGACGCGTCCGGGCCGCTACCACATGTTCAGAATCCACTCCTTGTTCTGCTTGTACTCCATGTCGGTGAACAAGGCGTTGGCCATCTCCTCGGCCAGGCGGATCGCGCCGGCATAGCCGACCGTCGGGTGCCGGTAGGGCCCGGCGCGGTCGTAGACCGGGAAGCTGACCCGCACCATCGGGATCTTGTGATCGATCGCGATGAAGCGCCCCTTGGAATGGCCCAGGATCAGGTCGACCTCGAGGCCGTCCTTCAGCCGTCCGTCCAAGTCCCACAGGTCCGCATTGGTCACGATCTCCATCGGGTGGGAGACGTTGGCCTGGAATGCCTTGATCCGTGGATCGTCGACGTAGGTGCTGTTGTCGTCGCCCAGCAGCAGCAACACCGGCTTCATCTCCAGGTCGAGGCAGAACTCGGCCAGGCCTATGACGGTGTCGGGGTTGCCGTAGATGGCCACCTTCTTGTCGGCGAAGAACATGTGGGTCAGGTCGGTCAGTGCGTCCAGCGCGATGCCGCGTTCCCACACCAGGGACGGCGGGATCGGCTTGCCGGTGACGTCCGACAGCTTCTTCAGGAAGGTGTCGGTGTTGCGGATGCCGATCGGGGTGGGCCCGATGATCGCCGGAATCTCGAACTCGTCTTCCAGCCACTGAGCCGCCTTCGCTCCTTCATACCGGTTGAGCGCGAAGGTGGCCGAGGCGTTGGCGGTGTCGATGAGGTCTTCCACGGTGGTCTCGCCATGGGCGACCTCATTGCCGGTGGGCATCAGCGGGGCGTCGAAAGTCTCGATCTCGAACAGGACGTTCGCGTCGATCTCCATCTCGGCCAGCAGATGCTTCAAAGCGGTGACGTCGCCCGGGTTCACCCAGCCGGTGATCAGGTTGATCTTGCCGTTGGGCTCGGTCTTCGTGGCGAAGTGCTTGACCACCTCGGTGACGGTCAGGTCGTAGCCGGTGACCATGCTACCGACGAAGCTCGGGGTGTCGATCGGGATC
>CAZLJN010000289.1:0-3607 GCA_964559815.1 uncultured Propionibacteriaceae bacterium | reverse complement strand
GTTCCGCACCCTGGGCATCTTCGCCGTGCTGGTCTTCGGCCTGCTGTGGCTGCTGCCGGACGAGATGGAGATCAAGCTCGGTCGCTCCATCTTTTTCCTGGTGGGTGCTGCCTTCTCCGCCGGCATCGGCTTCCTCGGCATGTGGCTGGCCACGCGCGCCAACGTCCGGGTGGCCGCAGCGGCCAACAAGGAGAACGGTCGTGCGCTCGGCGCCAAGATCGCCTTCCAGACCGGTGGCGTGGTCGGCATGAGCGTGGTGGGCCTGGGCCTGCTGGGCGCCTCGGTGGTTGCGCTGATCTTCGGCGCCTCTGCTCCCGGCGTCCTGGAGGGCTTCGGCTTCGGTGCTGCTCTGCTGGCCATGTTCATGCGTGTCGGCGGCGGCATCTTCACCAAGGCTGCCGACGTCGGCGCCGACCTGGTCGGCAAGGTCGAGCAGGGCATCCCCGAGGACGACCCCCGCAACCCGGCCACCATCGCCGACAATGTCGGTGACAACGTCGGTGACTGCGCCGGTATGGCCGCCGACCTGTTCGAGTCCTACGCGGTGACCCTGGTCGCCGCGCTGATTCTGGGCAAGGCCGCCTTCGGCGAGCAGGGCCTGGTCTTCCCGCTGCTGATCACCACCATCGGTGCCCTGGTCGCAGCGCTGGGCATCGTCATCACCCGGGTGAAGGGCAACGAGTCGGGCCTGACCGCGATCAACCGCGGCTTCTACATCTCGGCCCTGGTCGGTGTCATCCTGGCCGCGGTGGCCGCGTTCACCTACCTGCCCAGCACCTTCGATGCCATCCCCGGTCTGAACGCCGAACTGAAGGGCCACGCCGCCGGCATGGCGGTGCTGTCCAGCCCGCAACTGGTCGCTACCTTTGCCGTCCTGATCGGCGTCCTGCTGGCCGGCATCATCCTCTGGCTGACCGGCTACTTCACCGGC
This sequence comes from uncultured Propionibacteriaceae bacterium, assembly GCA_964559815.1. Taxonomy (GTDB): domain Bacteria; phylum Actinomycetota; class Actinomycetes; order Propionibacteriales; family Propionibacteriaceae; genus Propionicimonas. The sequence continues at coordinate 2,676 of CAZLJN010000289.1, read as the reverse complement.
ACCACCTCCAAGCCCACCCTGCACGTTGCCCGTACCACCCTGACCGGCGCGGCCACCGTGGTGCTGTCGGGCATCGGTGTCGGCTTCGAGTCTGCGGTGTACACCGCCGGCGTGATCGCCGCCGGCATCCTGGGCCTGTTCCTGCTGGCCAACGGTTCGGTGTCGCTGGCACTGTTCCTGGTCGCGCTGGCCGGCTGCGGCCTGCTGACCACCGTCGGTGTGATCGTGGCCATGGACACCTTCGGCCCGGTCTCGGACAACGCTCAGGGCATCGCCGAGATGAGCGGTGACATCAGCGAGGAGGGTGCCCGCATCCTCACCGACCTGGACGCCGTGGGCAACACCACCAAGGCCATCACCAAGGGCATCGCGATCGCCACCGCCGTGCTGGCAGCGACCGCACTGTTCGGCTCCTACCGCGACGCGGTGGTCAAGGCCCTCCGCGGCCTGAGCACCGATGCCGGACCGGACATCGTCCAGGCGATGATGCAGTACGACATCATCTCCCCGGTCACCCTGGTCGGCGTGATCCTGGGTGGTGCGACCGTGTTCCTGTTCTCCGGTCTGGCCATCGACGCGGTGACCCGCGCCGCCGGCGCCATCGTGTTCGAGGTGCGTCGCCAGTTCCGCGAGTTCCCCGGCATCATGACCGGCGAGGTTCGTCCCCAGTACGGCAAGGTCGTCGACATCTGCACCCGCGACTCCCTGCGGGAGCTGGCCACCCCGGGTCTGCTGGCTGCCTTCGCCCCGATCGCCGTGGGCTTCGGCCTGGGCGTCGGCCCGCTGGCCGGCTTCCTGGCCGGTGCGATCGCCACCGGCGTGCTGATGGCGGTGTTCCTGGCCAACTCCGGTGGCGCCTGGGACAACGCGAAGAAGATCATCGAAGACGGCAACCACGGCGGCAAGAACAGCCCCGCCCACGCCGCCGCAGTGATCGGTGACACCGTTGGTGATCCGTTCAAGGACACCGCCGGCCCGGCCATCAACCCGCTGATCAAGGTGATGAACCTGGTCGCGCTGCTGATCGCCCCGGCCGTGGTGACCATCTCGATCGGCGCGAACGCCAACCACCTGGCCCGCATCCTGATCGCGCTGGTGGCCGCCATGGTCGCTTTCGGTGCCGTGATCATCTCCCGCTTCCGGGCGGCGCGGGTCGACCGCACCGGTCCGATCGAGCCGGAGGTCTACGAACACCAGTTGGAAACCGAAGAGGCCACCGCGGCGCTGCTGCGCGAAGCCACCAAGGTCAAGGACGACGCCGCCGCCGCTGCGGTCTCGCCCACCGACGAGTCGTAACTGATTCCACCTTCCGAGGGCCGGTTCCGCTGAGCGGGGCCGGCCCTCGGCGTATGTCGGGGGGTTCCGACACGCTCGCTGCGTTCGCTGCTCAACCAGCGCCCACCATGAGCTCGCCACTGCTCAACCAGCTCGCTCGCCACCACTCAACCCGCGCCTTGCGCAGACCGGTGGACACCTCAGACACGGTGGCAGTGGCGCCAGCTAGCCTGAGCGGGTGAGTCAAGACGCCGTGATCCCGGGCACCGTGGGCGAACGCTGCGGCTGGTGCGGCACCGATCCGCTCTACGTGGCCTATCACGATGACGAGTGGGGACGCATCGAGCGCAACTCTCAGGCACTGTTCGCCAAGCTCTGCCTCGACGGCTTTCAGGCAGGCCTGGCCTGGATCACCATCCTGCGCAAACGGGAGGCGTTCTTCGCCGGGTTCGCCGGCTTCGATCCCCACGTCATCGCCGAATGGGGCGAGCCGGAGGTGCAACGCCTGCTCGCCGACGCGGGCATCGTCCGGCACCGTGGAAAGATCGAAGCCACCATCGGCAACGCCCGCGCGTGGCAGGAACTCGAACAACGTCCCGGCGGCTTCAGCGAGTTCATCTGGTCGGCGGTCGACGGCGTCCCGGTCGACAATCGCTACACCGCTCTGTCGCAGATCCCGGCGACCGATCCGCGCACCGATGCGCTGTCGAAGCGACTGAAAGCAGCCGGGTTCCGCTTCTGCGGACCCACCATCGTCTACGCGTTCGCCCAAGCCACCGGCTTGTTCAACGACCACTTGGTGACCTGCCCGGCGCACGCCGAATGCGCCCTGCAATGACCACCGGGCTGCCGCGGTGGCTGAGTCCGGTGTGGCTGGTGATGGCCGGCATCGTCTCGGTGCAGGTGGGTGCAGCCTTCGCCAAGTCGATCTTCGGACTGGTCGATCCCACCGGAATCGCCTGGCTGCGGATGACGGTGGCTGCGGTGATCTTCTGGGCGGTTGCCCGTCCGCGGCTGCGTGGACGCACCTGGCCGGAGTGGCGGGTGGTGATCGGCTACGGCATCGCGCTCGCCCTGATGAACTGGGCGATCTACATGTCGTTCGCCCGAATCCCGCTCGGGCTGGCGGTCACCATCGAGTTCCTCGGGCCGCTGTCGTTGGCCTTGATCGGATCACGGCGGCTGCGCGACTACCTCTGGGTCGCCTTGGCCGCGACCGGGGTGGCGCTGCTGGGGGTGTTCCCGGCGACGGTGGACTGGATCGGGGTGGTGTTCGCCCTGGTGGCCGGCGCCGCCTGGGCCGGCTACATCGTGCTGGGTCGACGCACCGGGCGGGTGTGGGAAGGCATCACCGGTTCCAGCGTGGGCTCGCTGGTGGGAGCCACAGCCTTCGCCGTCCCG
>CAZLJN010000288.1:0-3630 GCA_964559815.1 uncultured Propionibacteriaceae bacterium | reverse complement strand
CAGCCACTCAGGCTGCGTGACTAACCACTGTCACCTGATCGTGCAGCAGACCCAACTGGCTCGGACTAGTTGAGCTCAATGCTCCCTGGTGCCCAGTCGACAATCTTCGCGGTCGTGACGCCATCGTCGGTTCCGGGGACTACCCGGAAAGTGTCACCGGGACGGAGCGTTGCAGCGTCTGCCCCTGATTCGAGCTGGACTGAGTGCGTGGTGCTGGCGAGGGGATGGTCGATCGTATATGTCCGGTTACCGAGTTGGAACGCCGGTTCTTCGACCTTGACAAGGGCGCCGCCTGCGAGGAGGTCCGTAACGCCTTCTCTGATGCGCTCAGCCTCGTCAGCGTCCTCAGGCATCTGGAACGTGACCCATCTCCAGCTCCATTGGTGTGCAGTGCCGTCGTAGATCGAGGCTAGAAGCGAGAGGTAGTTGAACTGGCTGTCGGTGATCTCCCTGACCGAGGGCATAACGAGCGCCGAGACCGTGTAGGACTGAAGGTGGGTGAGATGCCGCGCAACCGGCTGGTAGATCGCCTCCAACGCGGTCGGCATGGCCACATCGGACGTCTGGATGAGGGATTGACCGGCGGCGTTTTCTACGGAGATGACATCGTCTACTCCGATGCCCAGAAGGACTCTCAACTCATCGCGGACGGCCTCAGGATTGCGGCCGTCGACGTCCCCCGCCTGTATCTTCCAGTCAGCGTCCCCACCCTGCTTGAAGCGCAGTTCAACGTCGATCCCCTGCTCAGGCGTGCTGGCGACCATACGCAGCCAGCCCGTGTGCGGCCCTTTCGATCGCGCCGTGACGGTCAACGGCAGACGGAATCGACTCTCTCCATCGCTCTTGACACACCGGAGGTACAGCGACGGGGCTTCCCCACCGCTCTCGACAAAGGAAGCGGTGGCCTCAACAGCCTCATGGTCAGCGAAGGGACCGCCGGTCATCATCGTTCTGACGCGTGCGTCCTTGAGTGGAACCCCCCATTCGCACCATTCGCGGACCGCATCGTGCTCAGCCGTGCCCGGATCCGCCAAGAACTCCATCTCAACACTGATGGGATCTAGCTCTGCTGCATCGACAGAGCGCGGTACGACTGACTCGTACTTCCACCGGTGAGTATGTCAACTCGACTTGGCCCCACCATGGCGGTTTGAGTTGGCCCCACCTGCGCGGGTGTGGGCGAGGCGGTAGCTGGTGGTGCCGGTCTCGATGATGGTGGCCTGGTAGGTGAGTCTGTCGACGATCGCGGCGCACAGGCGGGGGTCGGTGAAGGTCTTGGTCCAGCCGCTGAAGGGCTCGTTGGACGCGATCGCGATCGCGGTCTTCTCCTCGCGCTCGGTCAGGACCTGGAATAGGAGTTCGGCGCCGCGACGGTCGAGTTGGAGATAGCCCAGCTCATCCAGACAGAGGAGATCAACCCGGCCGTAGCGGGCGATGACTTTGGTGAGGGCTCGGTCGTTCTCGGCTTCGGCGAGTTCGTTCACGAGTCGGGAGGCGAGGACGTAGCGGACCCGGTGGCCGGCTTCGGCGGCGGCGGTGCCGAGCCCGATCAGCAGGTGTGTCTTCCCGGTTCCGGAGTCCCCGATCAGGCACAGCGGCCGGCCTTTGGCGACCCACTCGCCGCCGGCGAGGGTGTTGATCACCGCAGGGTTCAGGCTGGGGTTCGCGGCGTAGTCGAGCTCGTCAAGGCGTTTGGGTCGGGGGAAGCCGGCCTCATGGACCCGGCGGGCCCGGCGGCGTTCGTCACGGTCGTCGCACTCGGCCAGGAGAAGCTCGGCGAGGAAGCCTTGGTAGGTGTGCTGCTCGCGGGTCGCGGTCGCCGCTGCTTGGGCGGCGCGTTCGCGGATGGTGGGCAGGCGCAGGGTCCGGCAGGCGGTGTCGATCGCGACCTCGACGGCCTGGTCGGTGAGCTGGGTCATGTGGGGTTTCCTCCGGTGAGCAGGGTGTCGTAGGCGTCGACCGTGGGCAGCGGCCGGGTGTCGGCCGGATAGGCGATCCGGCCCTCGGCGGTGACCAGCCCGAGCTGGGGCCGGGTTTCGCCGGCGCGGCGGACCTCGACAGCGACCGCTTCCGGGGACAGCGCCCCCACTTGGAGGGCGGCTTCGAGGCCGGCGAGGACTTGGCGGTGGGGGTAGGTGCGGTGCAGCAGCAGGGCTTCGACCAGGGCTTGGGTTCCGGTCTTGTCGCCGTAGCGGGCCTTGGCCGCGGTCCAGTACCGCTCGTGGGTGCCGGTGAACACCCCGGCCTTGCGGGCCTGGGCCAGGGCGGTCGCGCCGGGCAGCGCGCCGGGCTTGTAGGCCAGCACCTCCAGGTAGTGGTCCAAGACCAGGGTGACCGAACCTCGTTCGGTGGCCCGTTCGTGTTCGGCGACCAGCCGGGGCCCGTCGAACACCTGCACGCTGGTGGCGCGGAGCAGGACTCGGACCTGGCGGCCGACGTAACGGACCGGTACCGAGTACTGGCATTGCCGCACCGTGACGCGGGCGTGCCGGTCGACCCGGGGCCGCAGGCTGATCCCGGTCTCGAACGGCTCAGCCGGCAACGGCCGCAGCAGCGGCTGTTCGACAGCGAAGTCGTCCCCGACCAGCGAGGTTCGTTGCCCGACCCGGCGGTGATCATCCTTCGCGTCACACTTGGCGAGGTAGGCGTTCAGCTCGGCGAGGGTCTCGACTTTCGGCATGGGGACGGTGTGGTTGCGGCGGAACCGGCCACCCTCGCCCTCGACACCGCCCTTCTCGTGGGCGCCTTCGACACCGGGGCGGCAGTAGAACACGTCGAAGCCGTAGTGGGACCGGAACAGCACCCACCGGTCGGACTCGACCCTGGTCCGGCCGGTCAACACCCTGGAGACGGCGGCTTTCAGGTTGTCGTAGCGGATGTGAACGAACGGGGTCCCGCCGAGCTGCTCGAAGGCGTAGCGGTGGCCGTCCAGGAACGCTTCCTGCGAGGCCGTCGCATAGGCGCGGTGGATCGCCTTGCCTGAATACGACAGCCGCAGCGTGAACATGAACACCTTGGTCTTCACCCCGGCCCACACGATCCACAGATCAGCGAAGTCGACCTCGGCCTCGGCACCGGCCGGGTGGGTTTGCGGGACGAACACCTCAGCCAGCTGCCGACCCGCCTCGGCGGCGATCCGCGGGCGGGCTTCACGCACATAGTCACGGACCGTGGAGTAGGCCACCACCAGTTGGTGCTCCTCCAAGAGGCGTTCCCGGATCCGCAGCGCGGTGTGACGCTGCTTACGCGGGGCGTCCAGATCCGCCCGGAGCATCGCGTCGATCAACGGCTTCACCGGGTCCAGCACCGGCGCCGCACGCACCGGCACCTTCCGCGCGGGTGGCTCAGCAGAGGCCAACGCCTGCCGGACCGTGCGCCGGTGGACCCCGTGCCTCGCCGCGAGTTCGCGGATCGACACATCCGGATCATCCCGCCGGTCCCTACGGATCGCTTCGAACACCCTGACACGACTCCCAACAGACACTCCAGCCCACCCTCACGCTCATCGACGAACTTTCCGTCGACCAGCGTCAGGTGGGGCCAGATCAGACCGTCACAACCGCCCCGGAGTGTCGCGGCCGGGGCCAAATCAAGCCGTCACGGTGGGGCCAAATCAGAGTGTCATTTCCA
>CAZLJN010000287.1:0-3633 GCA_964559815.1 uncultured Propionibacteriaceae bacterium | reverse complement strand
TGCCGCGGCTCTTGGCCTCGATGATGCGGTTCTCGATCTGGTCGCTCATGCCCAGACCGTGACGTCCGCCGATCGCGTTAGCCTCCAGCACCAGATCGACGGCCGTAGCGAAGGTCGCTCCGTTGATGGCCACCGGACGGCCCTGCTCGAAGGTGACGGTGACGTCCTCGGTCTCGATGACCACCGTCGGATCCCAGAAGCGGACGCCCATGATCGGCTCGACCAGCTCGATGTTGGAATCCAGGTCTTCCAGCTCCTTGGCCTCATGGGTCGCACCCCAGATGTTGGCGTCGGTGGAGTAGGCCTTCTCCTTGGAGTCGCGGTACGGCAGATCGCGCTCGGCCAGCCACTGGCTCATCTCGGCGCGGCCACCCAGCTCGCGGACGAAGTCGGCGTCCAGCCAGGGCTTGTAGATCCGCAGGCCCGGGTTGGCGAGCAGGCCGTAGCGGTAGAACCGCTCGATGTCGTTGCCCTTGTAGGTCGAGCCGTCGCCCCAGATCCAGACGTCGTCTTCACGCATGGCCCGCACCAGCATGGTGCCGGTCACCGCACGTCCGATCGGAGTGGTGTTGAAGTAGGTGCGTCCGCCGGTGCGGATGTGGAAAGCGCCACAGGTCAGTGCGGCCAGGCCTTCTTCGACCATCGCTGCGCGGCAGTCGACCATCCGCGAGATCTCGGCGCCGTACGCGCCCGCGCGCCCCGGAACCGAGTCGATGTCAGGCTCGTCGGCCTGCCCGAGGTTGGCGGTGTAGGTGCAAGGAATGGCACCCTTTTCACGCATCCAGGCGACGGCCACCGAGGTGTCGAGACCGCCGGAGAAGGCCAGGCCGACGCGTTCGCCCACGGGCAATTGGGTGAGGACTTTGGACATGACCGCGATCTTATCGGCTTGTCGACGAGCCGCCCGTCCGACCCGTGCCGACGGACGCAGGCAGCGATCCGCAGCTCAGCCTCACAGCGAGGACACAGGGTGCAAAAGTCACCCGGACGGGTACTCGTCCTTGTCATCCTCATGTTGGTACCTTCCTTCCCGGTGTACTTCATTGTCGATCCCTGGGGGGGGATTTTTTTATGCCCAAAACCACTGCGCCTCGTCGCGCCCATCGCCGTCTCGCCCTGCCGGTCATTGTGGCCGGTGGCCTGAGCTCACTGCTCCTGGCCTTCAGCCTGACCCCGACGTTCTCCGCGCTGACCGCATCGATCACGAACAACTCCAACACCGCCGGCACCGGCACCCTGGTGATGGAGGAGTACGACGGCAGCAACGCGCTGACCTGCAAGAGCAGCGACGGCACCAACAACGCGTTGGCGACCTGCTCGCTGGATAAGTACGGGGCGGACCTCGGCATGCTGCCGGGAGCGAGCAAGACCGTGAACGTCAGCATCAAGAACTCGTCGAACAGCTCGGTGGCGGCCAGCGCCTTCACCCTGACGCCGACGGCCTGCGCCCAGTCGAACAACGGCAGCTACAACGGCACCGCCACCGATCTGTGCACGCAGTACAACGTCAAGATCAGCTCCGGCGCCACCACGATCTACAACGGCACGCCCGCCGACCTGGCCCAGATCAACCTGCTCGACGCCACCCACCTGAACAAGGCCAGCATCGCGGTCGGCGAGTCGGTCCCGTTCACGATCGTGGTCACGCTGAACGGCGCCAAGGCCACCAACACCACCACGCAGAACACCTACCAGGGGCTCAAGATCGCTCAGTCCCTGACCTGGGCCTTCCAGGCCTGATCGGTCACACCGACCTGATTGCACACGGCACCACGGCCGGGGGCCAGCGGTTCGCCGCTGACCCCCGGTTCGAGTGCTTCTCGGCACCGTGAATGACGGGCCTTCCGAAGTCTTTGACGGCCGATGCGCTGCCGTCCCACACCCACGCCTCCGGCACCCGATGCCGGCTGGAACTGAGTTGAGGTAGTACAGACGATGACGAAACGGGCGGTGATCTGGATCGCCGCCATCGTGGCTGCAGCGGCCCTGCTCGCTGGCCTGGTGGCGGCCACCGGGCTGCGCTTCTTCACCGTCTCCAGCCCGTCGATGGGCCAGACCGCGCCGGTCGGCACCCTGGTGGCGACCCACGAGGCACCCCGCTACGGCGTCGGCGACATCATCACCTACCAGACCCGCACCCGCAGCTACACCCACCGGATCATCACCGCGAACCCCGACGGCACCTTCATCACCAAGGGCGACCTCAACGGCGCTGCCGACGCCCTGCCGGTGCAACCCGATCAGATCATCGGCAAGGTCGTCCTGATCGCTCCCGGCTTCGGCTGGCTGTTCCAGGCACTGCCGTGGTTGGCGATCGGCGGCATCGCGGTGTACCTGATCTCGCTGTGGCGACGTTTCGACCACAACTGGCAATGGGTCATGCGGCTTAGCGGCTGGACGCTGGTGGTCACCGCGGTCGCGGTCTGGCTGCGGCCCTGGGTGAACCTGAGCATGCTCGACTCCGGTGCCGCCCCGACCGGTGGCGGAGTGTTGATGCACGTGGTCAACACCGGGTTGTTCCCCCTCGACGTCCTCGGCACGCGTCTGGTCAGCGGCCAGGACACTGTGGCCCATGTCACCTACCAGGACGCCCACGGCTACTTCAGCCTGACTCCCACCCTGGCCCTGCTCTGGTGGCAACAGGCCATCCTCTACGTGCTGTGCCTGGTGCCGACCGCATTGGCGTTCCTGATCCGTCAGCCGGAGTCCGTCGCACCGGCGCGGGCCATCGAACCGGCCGACGCCGACGCCGCGGCCGCCGAGGCCGAGCCGCTGAGCCCCGAAGAAGATGTGCGGCGGCAGCGTCGCCGCGTGGCCACCATCTCCACCGTCGTCGTCGCCGTGCTGCTCAGCGTGGCGCTCACCGTGGTGAGCGTCACCAGTGGTGCATTCACCGCGAAGATCGCCAACGACGCCAACAACGCCGGCACTCGCACCTATTTCACCTGCAAGAACGCCATGAGCAGTACCGCTGTCCCTCGGCCCTACGCGGCCTGGGCGATGGGCGCGACCGCCACGACGACAACCAACCAGATCGACCTGTCCGGCAACGCGCATACCGGCCGCTACAGCACCGCCGCGACCACCAGCACCAGCATCGGCTGCCTGCGGGACACCCCGGCGAGGTCGGTGGTCTTCGCCGGCAACAAATGCCTCTACATCAACGCGAACTACGTAGCCAGCACCCCGAACGTCTTCTCGATCGAAGCCTGGTTCCGCACCTCGACAGCAAGCAACGGCAACATCATCGTGTTCGGTGACCGCACCGGCACGGCCGATGCCAACCACGACCGCAAGATCTACCTCGACAGGGACGGCCGGGTCGTGTTCGGCGTCTTCCCGGGGGCGGTGAAGGTGGTGTACACGGCAGCCGGCAAGAGCTATGCCGACAACAACTGGCACCACGTGGTGGGCACCCTCTCGTCGGCCGGCCTGTCGCTCTACGTGGACGGCGCGCTGGCCATGAACGATCCCACGGTGACCACCGCGCAGGATTTCGCCGGTTACTGGAAGGTCGGTTGCGGCGCACTCGGCGGCTGGCGCAACGCGGCCACCGACGAGTCCGGCAGCACTGCCAACGACTACAACGGCCCCACCTACTTCACCGGCCAGCTGCAGTACGCCGCGGCGTAC
>CAZLJN010000286.1:0-3642 GCA_964559815.1 uncultured Propionibacteriaceae bacterium | reverse complement strand
ATCCAGTCCGGTGCCTACGCCAAGCGCTTCATCGACGATCAGGACGCCGGCGCGCCGGAGTTCAAGGCACTGCGCGCCAAGGGCGAGCAGCACCCGATCGAGGAGACCGGCAAGAAGCTGCGCGGCCTGATGTCCTGGGTGAAGTCCCACGACACCGACTACGTCGAAGGTCACGCCGCTCGCTGAGCTAGCCACTGAAGGGCCGCCGGTTCGCCGGCGGCCCTTTGTGCGTCCTGACCCGACTCTGTTGGGACGCTGGGGACGATTCCCGGTGTCCCAGTCGGGGGGAATGTAGTGGGACAGGAGGAACCGTCCCCGGTGTCCCGGCCGGAATCGTGGGCGGTACCGATTCGTATTCGGCCCGGGATGGGGCAGGGGCGCTGGTGTCGTCTGGCAAGCTGGCCACCATGACGAACACCGCTGTGGTCGCCGCCGGACTGTCGGACGCCGACGTTGCTGAACGGGTAGCCCGGGGCGAGGTGAATACGCTGCCGCCGCGCAGCGGCCGCACTACCTGGGACATCATCCGGGCCAACGTCTTCACCCGGATCAACTTCCTGCTGATGGTGCTGTTCGTGATCGTGCTCAGCACCGGCAGCCTGGGCAATGCGCTGTTCGGCTTCCTGATCATCATCAACTCCGGGATCGGCGCCTTCCAGGAGTTGCGGGCCAAGCGGACGCTGGACAACCTGGCCGTGGTGGGGGAGGGCAAGCCGCTGGTTCGCCGCAACGGGCTGGCCGCCGAATTGCCGCGGGAATCGGTGGTGCTCGACGACATCATTGAGATCGGGCCCGGCGATCAGATCGTGGTCGACGGCGAAGTGGTGGAGGCGTCCTACCTGGAGGTGGACGAGTCGCTGCTGACCGGCGAATCCGACCCGCTGCTCAAGCAGCCCGGCGACGAGGTGATGTCGGGCAGCTTCGTGGTGGCCGGCGTCGGAGCCTTCCGCGCCACCCGAGTGGGCCACGACTCCTATGCGGCGAAGCTGACCGCAGAGGCCAGCAAGTTCTCCCTGGTGAAGTCGGAGCTGCAGACCGCGATCAACAAGATCCTGCGGCTGATCACCTGGCTGCTGATCCCGGTCGGAGTGGCCACCGTCTGGGTGCAGTGGACCCAGGACCCGACCGCTCCTTGGCAGGAGATTGTGCTGCGGATGTCCGGCGCGCTGGTGCCGATGGTGCCCGAAGGCCTGGTGCTGCTCACCTCGCTGGCCTTTGCCGTCGGGGTGATTCGACTCGGACAGCTCAACGTCCTGGTGCAGGAGCTGCCGGCCATCGAGGGTCTGGCCCGGGTGGACGTGGTCTGCGCCGACAAGACCGGCACCTTGACCGAGAACGGCCTGAAGTTCACCCACGCTGCCGCAGTGGGCGCGGCCGACGCCGACCAGATCAGCGAGGTGTTGGCCCAGTTGGCCGCCGCCGACCCGCGTCCCAATGCGTCGGTGAAGGCGATCGCGCACGAACTCGAACCTGCCGCTGAGGGCTGGACGGTGACCGCGATGGCACCGTTCACCTCAGCGAAGAAGTGGTCGGGGATGAGCTTCGCCGGGCACGGCCACTGGGTGATCGGCGCCCCGGACGTCCTCGCCGCCCCGGGCAGTGCGGTGGCCGAGGAAGCCGAGCAGATCGGTCTCACCGGACGCCGGGTGTTGCTGCTGGGCCGTAGCGACCTGGCTGTGGACGATCCTGCAGCCCCAGGCACGGTGAACCCTCAGGCGCTGGTGGTGCTGGAGCAGAAGGTGCGACCCGAAGCCGCCGGCACCCTGGCCTATTTCGCCGAGCAGAACGTGGCGGTGAAGGTGATCTCCGGTGACAACGCCAAATCGGTGGGGGCCGTGACCGGCTCGCTGGGGGTCGACACCGGTGAGGTCGTCGATGCCCGCACGCTCCCGTCCGACGAGACTGCCTTCGCCGACAAGGTCGAGGCCGCCGGGGTCTTCGGACGGGTCACGCCGCAGCAGAAACGCCAGATGGTGGCCGCGCTGCAATCACGGGGACACAACGTGGCGATGACCGGCGACGGCGTCAATGACGTGCTGGCGATCAAGGATTCCGACCTCGGGGTCGCCATGGGGTCGGGGGCGGCAGCCACCCGCTCGGTGGCCCAGATCGTGCTGCTCAACGACGACTTCGCCACCTTGCCGCATGTGGTGGCCGAAGGTCGCCGAGTGATCGGCAACATCGAGCGGGTCGCCAACTTCTTCCTGACCAAGACGATGTACTCCATCGTGCTGGCGCTGCTGATCGCGGTGGCGCGGCTGCCGTTCCCGTTCGTGCCGATGCATGTGTCGTTCATCGGCTGGTACACGATCGGCATTCCGGCGGCGATCCTGGCGCTGGCGCCGAACGGCGAGCGCGCCCGTCCGGGCTTCCTGAAACGGGTGATGAGCTTCTCGATCCCGGTCGGCCTGGTGATCGGGGTGACCGCCTTCAGCTCCTACGTGGTGAATCTGCAGGCCGTCACCGACGACGCCAGCGCGGTGCAGGCCAGCACCGCCACCGTGATCGCGGTGATGATCGCCGGCGGCTGGGCGATGATCGCCATCGCGCGTCCGTACCAGTGGTGGAAGATCGTGATGATCGCGGTCATGATCACCCTGGCCGTGCTCACCGTCTTCTGGCTGCCCGGCTGGTATGCCGACATGTTGCCGGTCTGGCCGTGGCTGGCCACCGCCGATCCTCAACTCGACCCCAGCAATGTGGCGATGAACACCACCGCCGTCTGGTTCGGCCTGGGCGCAGCGGTGCTGGTGGAGACCATGTGGTGGGTCTCCGGCCGGATCACCGGCCTGCACCGCCGCGTCTTCGGCAGCCTGGCCGATCGGGACTAGGCCAGGCGGGCGGCGATCTCGTCGCCGATCACCGAGGTGGAGCGCTTGGTGCTGCCGCGCTCGGCGATGTCGGCGTCCACGGCAGCCTCGATCCGGCGAGCGTCGTCACCGCGACCCAGGTGGTCGAGCAGCAGCGCCATCGACAAGATGGTTGCGGTCGGATCGGCGATGCCCTGGCCGGCAATGTCGGGGGCCGAGCCGTGCACCGGCTCGAACATGGACGGGAACCGACCCTCGGGGTTGATGTTCGCGCTGGCCGCCAGGCCGATACCGCCGGTGACCGCCGCGGCCAGGTCGGTGAGGATGTCGCCGAACAGGTTGTCGGTGACGATCACGTCGAAGCGCTGCGGGTCGGCGACCAGGGCGATGGTGGCTGCGTCCACGTGCAGGTAATCGGTGGTGACGTCCGGGTGCTCGGCGGCGACGGCCTCGAACAGCCGGTTCCACAGGCCACCGGCGTAAACCAGCACATTGTGCTTGTGCACCATGGTGACCTTCTTGCGGCGCTTCTCGGCGCGGGCGAAGGCGTCCCGGATGACCCGCTCGACACCGTGGGCGGTGTTGACGCTGAGCTCGTTGGCGATCTCTTCGGGAGTGCCTGCGCGAACCACGCCGCCGTTGCCGATGTAGAGGCCCTCGGTGCCCTCGCGCACGACCACGAAGTCGATCGGGCCACGGCTGGTCACCGAGTCGGCCAGGGGAGTGGGCACGCCGGGGTAGAGCTTGGACGGGCGCAGATTCACGTAGTGATCGAAGGCGAACCGCAGCTTCAGCAGCAGCCCGCGCTCCAGCAGGCCGGACGGGATCGCCT
>CAZLJN010000285.1:0-3646 GCA_964559815.1 uncultured Propionibacteriaceae bacterium | reverse complement strand
AGTCGACGGTGAACCATTCCGTAATCGAGGCAGCCAGGGTCGGCCCGATGCCCTGCACCGCGCTGAGTTCGGCCACGCTGGCAGCGGCAAGCGCGTCGATGTTGCCGAAGGCGCGGGCGACATCCGGCGCGGTGCCCTTGCCGACATGCCGGATCGACAGCGCAGTCAGGAAGCGGGCGAACGGACGGGTCTTGGCTGCCTCCAGGTTGCGGAGCAGCGTCTTCCCGTTCGCCGTCAGCTGGCCCCTCTTGTTGGTGAAGACTCCCGCCGAGACCAACGCGTCTTCGGTCAGATCGAACAGATCACCCTCGTCGGCCAACAAACCCGCGCTGAGCAACGCGTCGGCAGCCTTCTCCCCCAACATCTCGATGTCGAGTGCGCTACGCGACCCCAAATAGATCAGTCGCTCCCGCAACTGCGCCGGGCACGAGCGCGGATTGGGACAGCGGATGTCGACGTCACCCATCTTCGCCGGCCGCAACTTGGTGCCGCAGGATGGACATTGGGTGGCCATCACGAACTCGCGTTCAGCACCGGTGCGAGCGTCTTTCACCGGCCCCAGCACTTCGGGGATCACGTCACCGGCCTTGCGCAAGACCACGCTGTCGCCAATCAGCACCCCTTTGCGCTTCACCTCGGCGGCGTTGTGCAAGGTGGCCATCTCGACCGTGGAGCCCGCCACCGACACCGGCTCCATCACCGCGTAGGGCGTGACTCGACCGGTGCGTCCCACGCTGACCCGAATGTCGAGCAGCGTGGTGGTGACCTCTTCCGGCGGATACTTGTAGGCGATCGCCCACCTGGGTGCATGTGAGGTCCGCCCCATCTTGGCCTGGATGCCACGGTCATCCACCTTCACAACGGCACCGTCGATGGGAAATCCCGGAGCTCGGCGATTCCCGCTGAATCTCGCTATGAAGTCCTTTACCTCGCGGGCACTGTGGCACACCGCGTAATGCGTTGAGATCGGCAAGCCCCACCCGTGAAGCAACTCATATGCCTGCGACTGTCGGGCGAGCGGCGCGCCGGAAAACACACCGATCCCATGCACCAGGAAATCCAGCGGACGTCTGCCTGTCACGTCTGGGTTCTTCTGCCGCAGCGATCCTGCCGCGGCATTGCGCTCGTTTCGAAGCTCCGCCTCACCCTCGGCCCGGAGTACCGCATTCAGAGCCTCAAAGTCAGCCGTCCTCATGAAGACCTCGCCGCGTACCTCCACGACCTCAGGCACGTCGCCCTTCAATCGATGGGGAACTGCGGGGATCATCCGCGCATTCGCCGTGACATTCTCACCCGCAACACCATCACCACGAGTCGCAGCGGTGACCAATCTGCCGTCGCGATAGACCAGGTCCAAAGCAAGACCATCGATCTTGACCTCACACAGCAGCCCAGCGGCCTCCAGATCCGCCTCCGCCAAGCCCCGCGCACGGAGGAGCCATTGGTCAAGATCGGCCTCAGAGAACACGTTGTCCAGGCTCAAGAGAGGCTCCAGATGGTTCACCGAGGGGAACTTCGATGTCGCCCGACCGCCGACCGTCTGAGTGGGGCTTTCGGGAGTCTCCAAGCTGGGATGCTCAGCCTCGATGGCTTGTAGCTCGCGCATCAGCGCGTCGTACTCGGCATCGGACACGATCGGGGCATCGGCCTCGTAGTAGCGGCGCCGATGCTCCAGGATCTGGTCGCTCAAGTCGGCGTGACGATGGCTGGCTGCGGCGAAGTCCATGGCCGAAATCTAGCGCCCGCCGCCGACGCTCGCCTCCCGACGCCGCAGCGATACCACCGGCTCACCGGCGGCTATGACGAGCCGGCGGCTTCCTCTTCGACCCGCGCACTGACCCGGCGCAGCGCGGTCAACGCCGCCGTCACCTGGGACGGAGTCCACGACGCCATCCCGCAGGCGGGCGTCAGCACGATTCCTGCCGGATCAGGGTTGCCCAGGCGATCCAGCAGCCGCAACGTCCGAGTGGTGAGGGCGTCGGTCGCCCACACCTCACCAGTGGTCGGCAGCACCCCGAGATAGGCGACCCGATCGGCGTCCAGCCAGGCGCCGCACTGGTCGAGGTCATCGGAGGTCAGCATGTCCACGTTCAGGCTGATCGCGGCGATGCCGGCACGCTCGGCCAGGCTCGGCAGCGGCCACGCCGACCCCGGACCCGCCCACGGCGCGCAGCTGTGCAGCACTGTGCGGGCACCGACGCCCTCGGCAGCGGCCACGACCCAACCCACGGCGGTGATCAGTTCGGGCAGGTCGATCGCACGATGCCGAAAGAATCCGCCCGGCGTCGGCACCGCACCGGCAGCCACCGCCGGCAGCGACGGCTCATCGAGTTGCAGCACCAACTCCGCGCCCGGCAGCCGCCGCTGAACGTCGCCCAGCAGTGCGGCCACGCTCTCGGCCAGCGATTGGGCCAGATCCCGGCGGGCGCCATGGTCGGCCAGCACCCGGCCCACATGGGCCACCCCGAGATTGGCGGCCAGGGTCCACGGACCGGCCACCGCCACTTTGAAGCGGCCGCTGAACCCCTGCGCGTTCTCCTCCAGCACGTCCAGGTCGTCACGCCAGGTCGCGCGGGCGCGGCGCTGATCGATGCCGGGAGCGTCGGACAGTCGCCACTCCCCCGCCTGCAGATCGACCGGCAGCCCGGACGGCAGCCCGAGGCCACGTCCGATCAGCTGCGCCCAAGGCCCGCGAGCCGGCAACTCCGGCAGGTAGGCCAACTCGGGCACGGCGTCGAAGGTCATCCGCACCGCGGCACCCAGATCGGTGCCGGGCAGCGAGCCCAGACCGGTGAAGGTCACCATTCAGGCCCCTGTCGCGGCGATGGTGGCCGCCCCGACCACGCGCTCACCGTCGTAATGGACGGCGGCCTGGCCGGGCGAGACTCCGAACATCGGCGTGTCCAGTTCGATCTCCAGCCGGTCGTCGCTCGCGGTGAACTCGGCAGGCACCGCTTCGGCGTGGGCACGTACCTGCACCAGCCCTCGCCAGGAGCCGTTGACGGGCGACTCGGTCCAGGTCGGACGGATGGCGCTGATCGTGCGGACGGCCAGGGCGTCCTTGGGGCCGACGGTGACGGTGTTGGCCACCGGGTCCAGCCCCACCACATAGCGCGGACGTCCGTCGGCGGCCGGCACCGACAGGTGCAGCCCGTGCCGCTGACCCACTGTGTAGCGGTGGTAGCCCTGATGGGCGCCCAGCACCTCGCCGTCGACATCGACGATGTCGCCGGTGCGCCGGCCGAGCCGGTCGTCCAGGAAGCCGGCGGTGTCACCGGTGGGGATGAAGCAGATGTCGTGACTGTCGGGCTTGTCGGCCACCAGCAGGCCGCGTTCGGCGGCCTCAGCCCGCAACCCGGCCTTGGCGGTGACGTCGCCGAGTGGGAACTCGCAGCGGCGCAGCTGCTCACCGGTGAGCACGCCCAGCACGTAGGACTGGTCCTTGGCCGGTTCGGCGGCCCGGTAGAGCGAGACGAACTCATCGGTGCGATCCAGGCGGGCGTAGTGCCCGGTGGCGACCCGGTCGAAGCCCAAAGCCACCCCCCGTTCGAGGACGGCGGCGAACTTGATCTTCTCGTTGCAGCGCAGGCATGGGTTAGGGGTTCGTCCGGCGGCGTATTCAGCCACGAAGTCGACGACCACGTCC
>CAZLJN010000284.1:0-3654 GCA_964559815.1 uncultured Propionibacteriaceae bacterium | reverse complement strand
GGCCGCGGCCCTGCTGGTGGGCCTGGCGCTCTGGATCAACGCGCTCACCGTGCCCGTGCACCGCGAGGGCCGGCCGACCACGTCCGTCTCGCCGCTGCCCGAGCGGACCACCGCCACGCCGACGCCGACCATGACCGAGACCGAGACGCCGACCGGATCCGCTGAACCCACCGAGGTGGGCCCGACGCCCACGGCCAGCAGGCCGTCCATGAAGTCCTCGGGGAAGTTCGACACCGCAGGGGTCAACGTCGCGGCCGCCGGATCGTCCGGCACCCTGCGCCGGTATGGCCTGCGCGTGGAGACGTCGTCCGGACTGAACGCCGACAAGGTCGGACGGCAGGTCGCCGGCGTCCTCAACGACCCGCGCAGCTGGGCCGGCAGTGGCGGCATCCGGTTCGCCCTGGTCGCCAGCCCGGACAAGGCCGACTTCAGGATCACCCTGGCCTCCCCCGCGACGGCCAGGAAGTCCTGCAAGCCCGAACCGAGCTCCTGCCTCAGCGGGGGCGACGTGGTGATCGATGCCGCGGCCTGGCGCGGCGGGGCGCCGGACTTCCCCAGCCGGTCCGCCTGGCAGGCCTACCTTGCGAACCACGCGGTCGGCCACCTGCTCGGCGAGGGCCACCAGGACTGCCAGAAGAAGGGCAAGCCGGCGCCGGTGATGATGCCGCAGGGTTCCGACCTGCGCGGGTGCACCGCGAACCCCTGGCCGTTCCCCTGAGGCCTTCGGCCTGCTGTCCAACGCGGGATAGATCCGTATAGTCGATGCTGAACTAGACAGGCCTAGGGCAGAGGCCGGGATTCGGCAAGACCCGCACGAGGTCCAGCGGCTCGGCGAAGCTCAGGAGCGTCCCGACCCGCTCGACAGGCCGGGTCAGGCCTGACCGTCCACCGCCGCCAGCGCCGCGACCGGCAACGCCGACGACGGCAGGGTGGCCTCGGGGCCGGGCTCACCACCGAGGGCTCCGGCGAGCAACTCCCGCGCCCGCGCGAGGTGCTCGTCCAGCATCGCGGCGACACCGGAGGCGTCGCCGGCCTCGAGCAGCTCGATGATCCGGGCGTGCTCGGCGACGATGATCTCCGGGCTCAGCCGCTGGCTGCCCTGCAGCTGGGCCATGCACAGCTTCACCTCGAAGGCGAGTGACCCGTACACCGAACTGGTCCGCCTGCTGCCGAGGGAGTCGATCAGCGCCGTGTGGAAGCGCATGTCGGGATCGACGATGTCGTAGCTGCCCTGCCGCCACAGCGCGTCGATCTCGGCGTTGGCGACCCGCGCGTCGAGCGGTACCTCGCGACGCTCCGCCAGGCGGCGCAGCACCTCCGACTCGAGGTACGCGCGGGTGCGGTAGATGTCGCGGACGTCGGCAGGGCCGAGCTTCACCACCCTCGCGGTCTTGTGGTTCTTGCGGACCAGCACCTTGTCGGCCACCAGGCGCTCGATGGCGGCCTTGGCGGTGGCCCGGGCAACGTCGTAGCGCGCGGCCACCTCTGCCTCGGTCAGCGGGCTGTTGGGTGGCAGTTCGCGGGCGAGTACCTGGTTCTTGAGGTCGTCCACGACAGCGTCGATCACCGACGTGACCATGATGTTGCGGACCAATCCCCACCCCAGAATCTCTACTCGACCCGGCTTGTCCATCGTAGTCCGCCGGCAGGTCGCCGAGCGCAGGACCGGGTCACCGTCCCAACAAAGTGGCCCGAATTGCTTGCCTATCCAGTCCACTTGTTCGACAATCCTACCTGTCGGTCAATCTCAGTGAGGAGATCCACCATCGTGTTCACCCAGCCGCTGGCACCCATCGCCGGCAATCTCGCCCTCTCGGCGCTGCTCGCCGCGCTGCCGCTGATCCTCCTGTTCGTCCTGCTCGGCGTCTTCAAGGTGAAAGCCTGGCTGGCCGCCCTGATCGGGCTGGCCGCCTCGATCCTGGTGGCCATCATCGGCTGGGGGATGCCCGCCATGATGGCGATGAGCGCCACCGCCGAAGGAGCCTTCTACGGCGCCTTCCCGATCATGTGGATCCTGCTGAACGCCATCTGGGTCTACCAGCTCTCGGTGATCACCGGCTGGTTCGAGTCCCTGGGCCAGCTGATCCGCTCGGTGTCGGACGACCAGCGCATCCTGGCCATCCTGATCGCCTTCTGCTTCGGCGCCCTGATGGAGGCCCTCGCCGGCTTCGGCGCCCCGGTGGCGATCTCGGCCGCCATGCTGATGGCCGCCGGCATGAAGCCGATGAAGTCGGCGATCGTGTCGCTGCTGGCCAACACCGCTCCGGTGGCCTTCGGCGCGATGGGCGCCCCGATCATCGCCCTGTCCGGCGCGGTCAGCTCCACCCACCCCGAGCTCACCACCCACGTGCTCTCCCAGATGGCCGGCCGCCAGACCCCGTTCGTCGCGGCCATCGTCCCGCTGGTCCTCGTCCTGCTGGTGGACGGGTGGCGCGGCGTCCGGCAGACCTGGCCCGTCGCGATCGTCGCCGGCGTGACCTTCGGCATCGGCCAGTTCGTGACCTCCAACTACATCACCGTCGAGATCACCGACGTGGTCGCGTCGCTGCTGACCATCGCGGTGGTGCTGGTGATGCTCCGGTTCTGGAAGCCGGCCAACCCGCTGCCGCTCGACCACTCCGTCGTTCCCGACGAGGAGGCCCAGGCGCTGAAGTCCGGCAAGCTCGCCCACTACCCCGACATCACGGCCACCGGCGCCCGGCGGATCTGGGGCGCGGTCGCGCCCTACGCGATCATCATCGTGGTCTTCTCGATCAGCCAGATCCCGGCGGTCAAGACGTGGCTGCTGAGCGTCGGCCAGGTGAAGTTCCCGTGGCCCGGCCTGAACGCTCCCGGCGCGGACGGGAAGCTGGCCTCGACCATCCTCAACGCGGGCGGCAAGCCGGTCTCGACGATCTTCACCTTCGACCACCTCCGCGCCACCGGCACCCTGCTGCTGATCTCGGGCATCATCACGTCCTTCGTGTACAAGGTGAGGGCGAAGGACGCCGTGCAGGCCTACCTGACCACGCTGAAGCAGCTCAAGTTCACCATCGTCACCGTGCTGAGCGTGCTCGCCCTCGCGTACGTGATGAACCTGTCCGGCCAGACCGCCAGCCTCGGCAGCGCCCTGGCCGCCGTCGGGTCGGCGTTCGCCCTGATGTCCCCGCTGATCGGCTGGATCGGGGTGGCGATCACCGGGTCGGACACCTCGTCCAACGCCCTGTTCGGCCTGCTGCAGGTGACCGCGGCCGAACAGGCCGGGCTGAACCCGATCCTGATGGCGTCGGCCAACTCGTCCGGCGGCGTGATGGGCAAGATGATCTCGCCGCAGAACCTGGCCGTCGCCGCGGCCGCGGTCGGCCTGATCAACCGGGAGGGCGACATCTTCCGGAAGGTCGTGCTGTGGAGCCTCGGCCTGCTCGCCTACTTCACCATCCTGGTCGCGCTGCAGGCCGGACCGCTGTCCTGGATGGTGCCGACGCCGTGACCGCAATGCTCTCCGAGGCGGAACTGACCGCTCTGTTGACCGGCTGTGTTGCGGACCCTGCCCAGGTCCGCACCGCAGAGCTGGATCGACGCGCCCTTGCTCACGACGCGTCGCACTTCCTGCTCCTGCCGAGCGCGATCGTGGCGCCCCGGAATGCCGAGGAGGTGGCCCGACTGCTCCGGGCC
>CAZLJN010000283.1:0-3670 GCA_964559815.1 uncultured Propionibacteriaceae bacterium | reverse complement strand
CCATGCCGGTGTCATGGGGCCGAGGGGACACCTCGGAGAACACCACCTGGTCACCGACGATGAACAGCTCCACACCGAACAGGCCCCAGCCGCCGAGCGCACCAGTGATGGCCGCGGCCACCTGCTGAGCCTGGGCCAGGACGCCGGCGCCCATGGCCGCCGGCTGCCAGGACTCGCGGTAGTCGCCGTCGATCTGCAGGTGCCCGACCGGGTCGCAGAAGGTCACTCCGCCCGCGTGCCGGACGGTCAGCAAGGTGATCTCGAAGTCGAAAGGCACGAACGCCTCCACGATCACCCGGGCACGATCGACCCGTCCGCCGGAGCGGGCGTAGGCCCAGGCGTGCTCGATGTCGGCTTCGGTGCGGATCACTGACTGGCCCTTGCCGGACGACGACATCACCGGCTTGACCACGCACGGCATGCCCACCGCCGCCACCCCGGCCTGGAGCTCGTCCAGGCTGTCGGCGAAGCGGTAGTCGGAGGTCGGCAGGCCGAGCTCCTCGGCGGCCAAGCGGCGAATCCCCTCCCGGTCCATGGTCAGCTGGGTGGCGCGCGCCGTCGGCACCACCCGGGCCCGGCCTTCGAACTCGGCCAGCACCTCGGTGGCGATCGCTTCGACCTCGGGCACGATCAGGTGCGGTTGCTCCTGGGCCAGGACGGCGCGCAGCGCGACCGGGTCGGTCATGTCGACCACATGGCTGCGGTGGGCGACCTGCATGGCCGGGGCGTCGGCGTAGCGATCAACGGCGATCACCTCCACCCCCAACCGCTGGAGCTCGATGGTGACCTCTTTGCCGAGTTCGCCCGATCCGAGCAGCATCGCGCGGGTGGCGTGGGGGGACAGCGGGGTGCCGATGGTGACTGCGCTCATGGGGCCATCTTCCCGCTGTTGAAGAGGTTGTGCTGACCCTCGCCTGTTGGTGGGCGTGGTGATCATTGGCGGCGCACGCGTGCCTCACAGCAAGAGCACAGCCAGATCCGCTGAGATGGACTCATCATCACCTCGACCCACCGGGAGCTCACCTTGTCCGAATCTCGATTCTCTTCGGTATCGCGGAGGGCCGTCCTTCAGGGATTCTCCGCTGCGGCGGTCTTGGGGCTGGTGGGATGTGCCAGTGACGCGAATGTGCTGCCCACCTCTGGCGTCACCAGCGCTGGGGGCGAGGCGACTTCGTCGGGAGGCTCTGCGACGGCCGAGGGGGTACAGATCGCTTTCACCTACTCCGCGCAGGCCAGCGGCGGCGGTCCCGGTGGCATGGTGCGCAACCCCTACATTGCGGTGTGGATCGAGGACAGCGATGGCGCGCTGGTGAAGACGGTGTCGCTGTGGCACCTGCAGAACGGTCAGGATCGCTGGCTCAGTGAGCTGTCACAGTGGTACCAGGCGGCCCAGGGCGTCGAGACCAACTCCAGTGCCACCCGGGCGCCGGGCACCTACACGGTGGTGTGGGATCTCACCGACTCCTCCGGCGCGGCAGTCAAGAAGGGTACCTACACCGTCTACATCGAGGCACTGCGTGAGCACGGCTCGCATTCGCTGGTCTCCGGTGAACTGGCGGTGAAGGGCGGCGCGATCAACCAGACTTTGGACGACAGCACCGAACTGTCCGCGATCACCGTGAGGTACCAGCCATGACCATGACCGACCAGGAGAGGCCCACCACCGCAGGCCGGACGCCCGTCCGCCGCCGTGGCAACGGTCAGAAGTTGACCCGCAAGGTGCACTCTTGGACGTCGATGATCAGCTTGCTGATCGTGTTGTTCTTCGCGCTCACCGGCCTGGTGGCGAACAATCCGAGCTGGACCTTTGGTCAGGAACCTCAGGTGACCTCGGTCACCGGGCAACTGCCGGACGGGGCGATCACCAATGGCGCGCCCGACTACTTGGTGATCAGCGAGTACCTGCGGGCGAGCCAGGGGGCGAGCGGCCAGATCACCGACTATGGCCTCTCCGGTGACACCGGACGGATCACCTACGGCTCGCCGGGCTACACCGCCACCGCGAGCTTCAGTGTGAGCAAGGCCACCTTCACCCTGCAGACCACCCGCTCAGGCTTCATGGCGCTGCTCACGGACCTTCACAAGGGCACCAACGCGTCGATGCCGTGGAAACTGGCCATTGACGGCGCCGCGATCGTGCTGACGGCGGTGGCGTTGACCGGACTGATCCTGCAGTTGCTGATGGCCAAGAAGCGCAGCACGGCACTGGTGCTGTTGAGTATCGGGGTGGTGGCCGGCGTGGGCCTGATGCTCTTGGCCTAATTGGGCCAGGCGGCGCTGACGTGAGCGGTGTCGATGGCATCGACCAGGAGTGCCGCGATGCGCTCGCGGTCGGCGAAGCGGAGCGCGTCGGCCGGTGCGGGTACGCCCAACACCGTGGCCAAGACGTCAGCAGTCATGGCGTCATCGGCCAGCACAGAAATCGAAGCAGTGTGGGCCACTGGCCATCCGGTGCGGGGGTCGAGAACGTGGCCCCACCACGTGTCGGCGACCTGAAAGCCTCGTCGCGCGCTGCCGGATGTCGCCAGCGCGGCGTTACTCACCGTGACTCGCCAGCGTGGGGGCAGGTTGTCGTAGGGGCGGGCCGGGTCTTCGATGCCGACGGTGATCGAACCCTCGCCGTGGTGGCGCAGATCGCCGCCGGCGTTGATCGCCACACTGCTGATTCCGGGCGTATCCACGGCTGCGACGCAGGCCTGATCGACAATGAACCCCTTCGCGATGGCGTTGAGGCTGACCTCGCCGCAGTCGCCCTGACGGTGCACGGTGTCTCCTTCGACCCCGAATGGAAGCGGTCTGACCAGCGCAGCGAGTTCATCGGACGTGGGCAGGACGCCGTCTTGTGCAGCGCGCCGCCACCGCCGGGTCAGCGCCTCGGTCGCCGGGTGGAAGGCCCCGTCGGACCGGTCGTGCCACCTCTGCGCCGCGGCCAACACCGTCACAAGTTCGGTGGAGACGGCATCGATGTCGCCACGCCGCCAGCGGCAAAGCTCGGACTGCGGATCGAACGTCGAGAAGACCGACTGGAGGTGTTCGAAGGTGTCCCACACCCGTTGCTCGGCGCGATCCAGCGCGGCCGGATCGCCATCGAGGCGGAGTTCGACCACCGTGCCCAGCACGGGGGTGCGGGTGGTCACCCGGGTCATCAGCTGATGACGTTGGGGGCGGCGCCGCCATAGCGGCGGTCGCGTTGGGCGTACAACTCGATGGCCTGCCACAGGTCGCGTCGGTCGAAGTCAGGCCACAGTTGGTTGAGGAAGACCATCTCGGCGTAGGCCGACTGCCACAGCAGGAAGTTTGACGTCCGCTGTTCGCCGGAGGACCGGACGAACAGGTCGACATCGGGGATCTCGGGCTCGTCGAGGAAACGCCGGAAGCGCTCTTCGGTGAGTCGGGACGGGTCGAGTTCGCCGCGCTGGGCCGCTTCGGCGATCGCGCGGGCGGCGTCGACGATCTCGGCCCGGCCGCCGTAGTTCACGCAGAACTGCAGGGTGAGCACCTCGTTGCCGGCGCTGAGTTGCTCGGCTTCGGTGAGTTCCTTGATGACGCTGCGCCACAGCCGCGGGGTGCGTCCGGCCCAACGGATGCGCACGCCCATGGCGTTGAGCTCATCGCGGCGGCGGTGGATCACGTCGCGGTTGAAACCCATCAGCCAGCGCACCTCATCAGG
>CAZLJN010000282.1:2167-3675 GCA_964559815.1 uncultured Propionibacteriaceae bacterium | reverse complement strand
CCGCCGGCACCGGCTGCGCCGCGGCCCTGGACGCCGAGCGCTACCTCGCCGCCCTCGATTCCGAAACGGGCGGTGCCGCCATCCTCGCCGAGGTCGGTCAGGTCTGAACGTCGCCCGTGCGCACCGTGCTGCGGGCGCGGCGCCGTTCGGTGTCGGATTGACGTCGTAAGCTGGGCCTCCCCGAGCCCGCAGCGTGAGCCCAGGACGATCCCTGAGCCTGCCGAAGGGTCGAGAGTCGGGGTCAACGAGTCATCCGCGCAGACAATCAGGAGAATCCATGGCCGCCGTTGCCGAGGTCACCGACGCCACCTTCGCCGATCAGGTGCTCAAGTCGTCCAAGCCGGTGCTGGTCGACTACTGGGCGGAATGGTGCGCGCCCTGCAAGCAACTCTCGCCGATCATCGAGGAACTCGCCGGCGAGTACGGCGACAAGATCGGCTTCTTCAAGCTGAACGCCGACGAGAACACCCAGACCACCATCTCCTACGGCATCCTCGGGCTGCCGACCATCCAGATCTTCGTCGGCGGTGAAGTCGTCAAGCAGTTCCAGGGCGGCAAGACCAAGGCGATGCTGGTGCGCGCGCTGGAGGAGTACCTCTGAACCGCCGCCTGCGTCGGCTGAGCGGACGACGCACGGCCCGGGCGAATACCCGCCCGACGGTCGGCCGTCCGGCGATCGAGTTGCGCACTCCTGCCGAGCTCGAGGAGATGAAGCCGGCCGGCCGCTTCGTCGCCGAGACCCTGGCGACGCTGCGGCAGGAGGTCGCCGTCGGCACGAACCTGCTGGAGATCGACGCGCGCGCCCACGAACTGATCCGCGCGGCCGGAGCGGAATCCTGCTACATCGACTACCACCCCTCCTTCGGCGGCAGTCCGTTCGGCAAGGTGATCTGCACCTCGGTCAACGACGCGGTGCTGCACGGCCTTCCCCACGACTACGCGCTGCGCGACGGGGACCTGGTCTCGCTCGACTTCGCCGTCTCGCTGGACGGGTGGGTCGCCGATTCCGCGGTCTCGTTCGTGGTGGGCATCCCCCGTCCGGACGATCTGGCGCTGATCGACACCACTGAGCGAGCCCTCGCCGCGGCGATCGAGGCGGCCGTGCTGGGCAACACGATCGGCGACATCTCGGCAGCGATCGGCGGGGTTTGCCGCGCGGACGGCTACCGGATCAACACCCAGTTCGGCGGTCACGGCGTCGGGCGGACGATGCACGGCGATCCCCATGTCACCAATGACGGCCTTCCCGGTACCGGGATGAAACTGGCCGAGGGCCTGGTCATCGCCATCGAGCCCTGGTTGCTGGCCACCACCAATCAGCTCCGCTACGACCCCGACGGCTGGACACTGCGCTCCGCGGACGGTTCCCACGGCGCCCACAGCGAGCACACCATCGCGATCACCGCCGACGCTCCCCTCGTGCTGACCGCTCCCCCGGCCTGACCACGAGTTGGGACCGGCCGGGGGAGCGGTCAGCACGAGGGGAGCGTCGGCGGTGATCGCGATGG
>CAZLJN010000282.1:0-2157 GCA_964559815.1 uncultured Propionibacteriaceae bacterium | reverse complement strand
TGGTGGTGCCGGCCGCCGGGAGCGGACGGGCGGCCGGCACCACCAGGATGGCCGCCATACTGGCGACGCCGACCACGAGAAGGGCCCGCAGGACCCCGTAGTGATCACCCAGGAAGCCGATGACGACCGGGCCACCGAGCATCGCGCCGTACCCGATGGTGGAGACCACGCTGAGCCGGACGGCCGCACGCGCCGGGTCGTCGGCGGCCGCCGAAACACCGACCGGAAAGCCCAGGCTTGCCCCGACACCCCACAGGATCACGCCGCCGAAGGCGAGCCAGGGTGTGCCGAAGACCACGAGCAGACAGCCGATGACCGCCAGGCCGAACATCACCCGTAGCACCAGCACCCGTCCATAGCGGTCGAGCAACCCGGTGCCGGCGATGCGACCGACGGTCATGCAGGCGAGGAACAGAGCCATGGCCAGCACGCCCATCGCGTTGTCGAGACCGTGCCCCTCGACGAAGGCAATCGCGATCCAGTCGTTGGCGGTGCCTTCGGTGACCGCGGCGGCCAGCACCATCACGCCGATCAACAAGGTGCGTGGCTCCGTCCAGGGTGAACCTCCCGACGACCCGGCCTTCGGGTGAGTGGCCTCGGCGGCGGAGTCCGGGTTCGGGAGGAATCGCGCCGCGCCCCACCAGACGGCGATCAGGGTGAGCACCGCGACAGCGCTGAGATGAAGGCCGACCGGGACACCGAGCCAGATGAGTCCGGCGCCGGCCAACGCGGCGGCCACGGAGCCGGCGCTGAACAGGGCGTGGAACCAGGGCATGATCGAGCGTCCGGACACCTGCTCGACGACGGTACCTGCGAGGTTCTGGGCGACATCCCAGATGCCGAAGCCCAAGCCGAACAGCAGCATGGCGGGCAGGATCCACTCCAGCGAGGCACGCAGTTCGATTCCCAGCGCGGAGAGCACCACTCCGGAGAGACTGATCGACGCGCCCAGCCGGGCCGCCGCGGTGACCCCGAAGCGGACGGCCAGGCGTCCGGCCATCAGCAAGCCGGCGAGTGACCCGATCGCCACCGCGAGCAGCACCAGGCTCACCTGGCCGGCGGACAGCTCCAGCATCTGCTTGACATCCGGAAGCCGCGACATCCACGAGGCGAAGACGAATCCGCACCCGCCGAACACGGCGAAGACGCCGTTGCGCGCTGACCTCACGGTGCTCGGCATCGCAGTCTCTGCGTGGGTCAAAGGGATCCTCCAGGTGAGGGGTGCGGGGCCAGGAGCGTTTCCGGCGAGAGGGTCCTCGCAAAGCCGAGGTCAGGGCCGAGGGGGAGGTTGGTCTTCTACCTGGCCGGTACGGCCCGTGGGCAGGATGTCACTGTTCCCAGCGAGCAGATCCCGACGGTGGATCACCCACCCCAATGCGCCCAGCAGCCCACCGCCGACCGGCCCCAGTCCGGCGAGCCGCAGTGGTGCTGGCGTCGTAGCCGAACGACTTTCGGTGGGCCGGGCGGCCGTGCGGTACTTCTTCACCCTGGCGCGGACATCCGGCAACAGATTCTTGCGGATCCGAGGGTAGAACTTGTCGCCCGGACAGGCAGTCAGGGACATGTCGCGATGGGCGGCGATCGGATAGATCTTGACTCTGCGGCCCTTCTTCCACCGGTTCGAGCCGCGGGACGTGAAAGCGATGCTCTTGCCCTTGCTGACGTCGATGTCGTATTCGGTCGCCAGCCAGGCCAGCAGCTTGACCAGTGAGGAGTAGGCGGCCTTGGTGGGCTGGCGCTTCTGGAAGTTCCCGAGCAGACAGATCTTCTGGTCGAAGCCCTGGTTGCCGCCGGTGGCATCGCCTCGTACCGGGCCGTCCAGCGAACCCGCACGGCCCTCCCAGATCCGTCCTTTGGCATCGATCAGGAAGTTGTACGCGATGTCCGGCCACTTCTTGACGGTGGTGTGCATCCCGTAGTAGCCACGGAGCGTCTTGATGACCTTGGCCTTGGAAGTCACACCGTTGGCACCGGCGCAGTGGTGAACCAGCAGGAAGCGAGGCGTCTCCGACTTCAGCGCCTTCTTCGGAGGCAGCCCCTTCGCCCATACCGAACGGGGAATGATCGTCGGGCGCGGCGGGGTGGTCACCGCCGGAAGGCCGGGCAGCAGCAGGCCGCGACGAGGAAGTCCTCCGGTCATGCGCGACCCCTTTCTGG
>CAZLJN010000281.1:0-3677 GCA_964559815.1 uncultured Propionibacteriaceae bacterium | reverse complement strand
CGTCACGCCATGCGCTACGTGGCCGGCGTTTGCGAAGCCATCCCCGCGCCCGACCTGCGCCCCGGCATCCCGCTGCCGTCCTCGGTGGAGCAGCTCCTCGCCCGCTGACCAGCGGACGACGCCCACCCGGGACGCAGGAGCCGTCCCCGTTGTCCCAGACCCAGAACGCACGAAGGCCCGCACCGTGATCGGTGCGGGCCTTCGCGATGTGACTCAGCGCAGTTCTTCTGCGTTCGGCTGATACGTCTCGTACTCCGCGGTGATGGCCGGGGGTTCGAGGTCGGTGCCCCGGGCCTTCCCGATCGTCTTCATCAGGTGGTAGAGCACCAAAGCAGCCACGGTACCTACGGTCACGCCACCGAAGGTCATGCCCCCCACCGTGAAGGTGAAGTTGGCGATCGCCATGATCAGGCCGATTGCGGCCGGGAACAGGTTCACCGGGTTGGTGAAGTTGACCTTGTTCTCGATCCAGATCCGGGCGCCCAGCAGGCCGATCATGCCGTAGAGCACGGTGCCGGCCGCGCCGATCACACCACCGGGAATGGTGAAGATCGCCGCACCGAACTTCGGGATGAACGACAGCACGATCGCGATGAAGCCGGCGATCCAGTACAGCGCGGTGGAGTAGACCTTGGTGGCCGCCATCACGCCGATGTTCTCCGCGTAGGTGGTGGTGCCCGAACCGCCGCCCAGGCCGGCCAAGGTGGTGGCCACGCCGTCGGCGAGCAGGGCGCGCCCCATGCTCTTGTCGTAGTTCTTACCCGTCATCAGAGCGACCGACTTCACGTGGCCCACGTTCTCGGCGATCAAGACCAGCACCACCGGGAGGAACAACGCCGCAACGCCAAAATCAACCTGCGGGGCAGTGAATGTGGGCAGCCCGAACCAGGCGGCCTTATCGACCGCAGCGAAGTTCACCTGGCCCTGAGCCAAGGCCGCGATGTAGCCCACCGCGACGCCGAGCAGAATCGACAGGCGCCCGATGAGGCCCTTGAACAGCACCGCGATCAGCACGATCGCAATGATGGTGATCCAGCCGGTCAGGGGCGCAGCAGCGAACCCGCCGGTGATGGTCTCGGTGATCTTGCAGCCGGTCTGTTCGTCGGGGGTGCACTTGCCTGCGGCATCCAGCGCGACGCTGAACGAGCTGCTCTTCCAGGCGGCGCTGGCCAGGTTGAAGCCGATCAGCATGACGATGGTGCCGGTCATCACCGGCGGCATCAGCACATCGATCCAGCCCGCACCAGCGATGTGGACGATGGCGCCTACCAGCGCCAGCAGCAGGCCGGTGAGCAGGATGCCGAACAGCGCCTTGCTGAAGTCCTTCGCGCCGCCGGCGCCGATCAGTGTCGAGGCCATGACCGGCGAGATGAAGGCAAAGGACGAACCCAAGTAGCTGGGCAGCCGGTTGCCGGTGATCAGCAGGAAGAGCAGAGTGCCCACGCCGCTGAAGAACAGGGTGGTGGTGACCGGGAAGCCGGTGATCAGCGGCACCAGGAAGGTGGCGCCGAACATCGCCACCACGTGCTGTGCGCCGAGGCCGAGCATCTTGCCCCAGCCGAGTCTTTCGTCGGGGGCGACGACCGCCCCAGGTTGGATCTTGCCGTTACCGTGGAGCGTCCACAGAGCCATTTCTCTCCCTATGTGTCGAGCGAGCCGAGGGAACTCTATTGCGCGCGCCCGCGTCCCTGCGGCGATGATGCAGGGTGAGATGCCGACGTGTCGTGCGAGGCGCTGACGACTAGATCCAGCTGCGCAGCCACATTCGCGAGTAGTAGTCGCTGGTGAGCAACAACTGGTCGGTGAGTAGGGGATAGATGTAGGCGAAGTTCAGGATCACCAAGGCCGTGAGGACGCCGACGATGATCGCGCCACGTCTGCGGTTGGGGCCGTTGCGTGGCCCCAGGACCAGGCCCATGGCCATCGCCAGCAAGGTCACGGTGAACGGGATGATGCAGATCGCGTAGAAGAAGAACACCGGCCGATCGGCGTTGGGGAACCAGAAGATGTAGGTCGACATCGCCGCCACGAGCGGCACCCCGAAACGCCAGTCCCGTCCGCCGATCCACCACACGAAGGCCACGATCAACGCGATGAAGGCCAGCCACCACAGCAGCGGTGTGCCCATCGCCGACACCACCCGCATGCAGGTCTCGCCGGCCGCAGCCGTGCACCCGTCGACGCCCGGCACGATTCCGTTGACCGCGTCGATTCCGGTCGGACGCGCCATCAGCAGCCACCCGGCCGGATGGGCGTCGTAGCTGTGGGTGGCCTCGTTGCGCATGAACGAGCCGTTGTGGAACTCGTAGATGTCGATGTGGTACTTCACCAGGGACGCCAAGGCCTCACCCAGGCCGCGAACCAACGGATCGTCGGGATGATTGGCCCCCCAGTCGCGATCCCAGCCGCCCGGGTTCAGCAACCAGCCCGACCACGAGGCCAAGTACACCAGAGCGGCGACCACGACCATCTTCACGAACGCCGGAACGCCGTCGACGACCAGAGCGAGCAGGCTGCGGAAGTCCGCGCCGGCCAGCCGCCGGGCGCCGACGTCCCAGATCACCGACAGCAACCCCATCGCGGCCAGGACGAACACCGAGTTCCACTTGGTGCTGATCGCCAGGCCGAACATCAATCCGGCGACCACCCGCCACGGTCGCCACCAGACGATCGGACCGAACCGGCCGCCCAGATCATGGACGCCGGCCGCCTCCAGGGCGTTGGCGAGCTTTGCGCGGAAATAGTCGCGGTCAGCGACCACCGCGGCCACGCCGGCCACCAGGAAGAACGCCTGGAAGATGTCGAGCAGGGCGAGGCGCGACATCACGAAGGCCAGACCGTCGACGGTGAGCAGCAGGCCGGCCAGGGCGCCGATCAGCGTCGAACGCGACAGTCGGCGGGCCATCCGAATGGTCATCAGCACCAGCAGGGTGCCGAAGATCAGCGGCATGAATCGCCAACCGAAGGCATTCATCCCGAAGAGTTGCTCGCCCAGGCCGATCAGCCATTTGCCGGTCGGGGGGTGGACGATGAAGTTGGCGGTGTCGTTGTAGAGGTCGACCTCACCCGCGGCCACCCGGGCGTCGACGTCCTTGGGCCAGGAGGTTTCAAAGCCGTACTGCCACAGCGTCCAGGCGTCCTTGGCGTAGTAGGTCTCGTCGAACTGGAGCTTGTTCGGGTAGGCGAGATTGACGAACCTCAGACCGAACGCCATCGCGGTGATGGCAAGGGTGATCACCCATGATTGCCAGCGATCCGACAGCGCCTGCTGGCCGTCTCGCAGACGCTCGATCGTGGTCATCCTGTCGGCGTGGGCCGTGCTGCGAATCCGAGCCAGTGCGGACAGCTTCGCCGGTGCAGGGGTGGGTTCGGTGATCGGCTCCCCGGTCGGCTCGGCGGACGCCCATTCGGCATCGACAGCCTGGTCGGGATCGATCGGCGGGATCGGGGTGAACACTTCGACGGGAAGCTCTTCGGAGTTCTCCGGACTCGCCGAGCGCCGAGCTGCCGGCGTCTCGCCGCTGAGGTAGGGACGATCCACGCGGACCCATCCGGGGGCGGTATCGGCATCGTGGCTGTCGCTGTCGGGCCGCGGTTCCTCCGGTTCGGTCACCCGGCCATAGTAGTGCCCGCGTCCGGGTCGCCAAGCCCGCCGTCCGGCCCGATCAGGTAGGTCC
>CAZLJN010000280.1:1858-3686 GCA_964559815.1 uncultured Propionibacteriaceae bacterium | reverse complement strand
CACCTGCAGGACGGCCTCATCGGCCTCGACGTCCAGGCCGATGAGGCCGTCCTGCAGGTGGGTGGGGTGCGGATGGACACCGACCGCCATGAGCTCACCGTTCGCGGTCGTCCCATTCAGCTGGCGCTGAAGGAGTTCGAGTTGCTCGAACTGCTGCTGCGCAACGCCGGTCGGGTGCTCACCCGCGGCCAGTTGATCGATCGGGTGTGGGGCTCGGACTACGTGGGCGACACCAAGACCTTGGACGTCCACGTCAAGCGGCTGCGCGCCAAGCTCGAACTTGACCCGGCCGACCCGCAGTTGCTGGTCACCGTCCGCGGCCTGGGCTACAAGTTCGTCGACTGACCGTCTCGCGGACTCGGTGCTGGCTGGGTGATCGGTGCCGACACGGCTAGGGTGGACGCCCGTGACTGATATCACCGTGTTCTCCGGCCATGCTCACCAAGAGTTCGCCGAGGAGATGTGTCAGATCCTGGGGGTGGAGCTTTCGCCGTCCCGCCTCTCCCGCTTCTCCAATGACTGCCTTCAGGTGCAGTTGCGGGCCAACTGCCGCCAGCGCGATGTCTACATCGTGCAGCCGCTGGTGCCGCCCACGCAGGAGAACCTGATGGAGCTGCTGATGATGGTGGACGCCGCCCGCGGCGCCTCCGCAGCGCAGGTCACCGTGGTGATGCCGCACTACGCCTACGCGCGTTCGGACAAGAAGGACGCCCCGCGCATCAGCATCGGCGGCCGCCTGGTAGCCGATCTGATTCACACCGCCGGCGCCCAGCGGGTGCTGACCATGGCGCTGCACGCCCAGCAGGTGCACGGCTTCTTCTCGATGCCGGTCGATCACCTGACTGCGCTGCCGGTGCTCGCCCAGCACTTCAAGAATCGTGACCTCAGCAACACGGTGGTGGTCTCGCCCGACTTCGGCAACGCCAAGGAGGCCAACCAGTTCGCCCGGATGCTGGGTGTCGGCATGGCTGCCGGTTCGAAGCGGCGCCTGGACGACGACAAGGTGGTCATCGACTCCATCGTCGGCAAGGTCGGTGGCAAGGACGTGATCATCCTCGACGACGAGATCGCCACCGCCGGCTCGGTGGTGGAGCTGATCGGCATCGTGCGCGGCTACAACGTGAAGTCGATCTCGGTGGCCTGCACCCACGGTCTGTTTTCCGGCAAGGCGGTCGAGCGGCTCAACGCCGTGCCCGACATCACCGAGATCGTCACCACCAACACCGTCCCTGGTCCGGCCGACTTGAATCGCTTGACCACGGTCTCGGTGGCCCCGTTGTTCGCCGAGGCGGTCCATCGGATCAACTGCGGTGAGAGCGTCTCCGGCCTGTTCTCCGACGAAGTCACCTACGGCTGATCGTTCTCCCTGCTGCGCGTAGCTCCGGCTGCGCGCCGGTTGCCGCACCCCGTCACCGGGTGGGATTCCACATGAAACCACAGGAAATTTGGCCTACCCTCTTGTAAACCCACGTAAAACAAGATAGAAAAAGGTATACCCACATCGACGTGGCGAGAGTGAGAGCCAGATGTACGCAGAAGAGCGGCACCGCAGCATCGTCAATCGTGCGATGCGCCAAGAACGCGTGTCGGTCACCGAGTTGGCCGAGGAGTTCGGTGTCACCACCGAGACCATCCGCCGCGACCTGGACGCCCTCGACCAGCGCGGCCTGATCCGCCGGGTGCATGGTGGGGCAGTGGCCGCCAACGGCCTCACCGTGCTGGAGACCGGCCTGGCCGAACGTGAGTCGTCCGGCGCCGCCCAGAAGGCCCGGATCGCCGAAGCCGCCCTGCGCTACCTGCCCAGCCAGCCGGGCACCGTCCTGCTCGA
>CAZLJN010000280.1:0-1848 GCA_964559815.1 uncultured Propionibacteriaceae bacterium | reverse complement strand
CTGGCCGCCCGGCTCACCGCCAACGCGGTCACCGCAGTGGTCACCAACTCCCTTCCCGCTGCCGGTCAGCTGGCTGCCAACGGCGTCAAAGTGCGCCTGCTGGGCGGCAACGTCCGCGGCATCACCGGAGCGACGGTCGGCAGCG
Organism: uncultured Propionibacteriaceae bacterium; assembly: GCA_964559815.1. Taxonomy (GTDB): domain Bacteria; phylum Actinomycetota; class Actinomycetes; order Propionibacteriales; family Propionibacteriaceae; genus Propionicimonas. Next base: position 1,703 of record CAZLJN010000280.1, on the reverse strand, counting down.
AGACGGTCAGCGCCCTGAGTCGTTTGCGCTGCGATGTCGCCTTCGTCGGCACCAACGGCATCTCGGTGCAGCACGGCTTCTCCACCCCCGACCACGACGAAGCCGCGGTGAAGGAAGCGATGGTCGGCGCGGCAAGTTTCGTGGTCGTGCTCGCCGACAGCTCCAAGCTCGGCGCCGAACTGCTCGTCGGCTTCGCCGCCCTCAATCAGGCCGATGTGCTGATCACCGACGACGGCATCGACGCCGCCGACGTGGCCGACCTACGGTCCGCCGGTGTCGAGGTGGTGATCGCATGATCGTCACCCTGACCGCCAACCCGTCCCTGGATCGCACCGTCAGCCTGGACGCGCCGCTGAGCCGCGGCGACGTCCATCGGGCCGTCGAGGTCACCGTCGAGCCCGGCGGCAAGGGCATCAACGTAGCCCGGGTGGTGCACTACGCCGGGCATCCGGCGCGCGCGGTCCTGCCCGCCGACCCGTCCGACCCGATCCTGCGCGGCCTGGACGAGCTACGCCTGCCCTATCGCAACGTGCCGCTGCCGCAACCGGTGCGCACCAATCTGACGCTGACCGAACCAGACGGCACCACCACCAAGATCAACGAGCCCGGCCCCACCATGAACCCGGCGGTGGTCGAGGCGCTGGCCCGGCTGCTGGTGCTGGAATCCGAGCGTGCCGATTGGGTGGTGCTGTCCGGTTCGCTGCCCCCCGGCGTGCCGAGCGACTGGTACGTCGAGCTGGTGCGGGCATTGCGGCCGTGGGGGTGCCGGATCGCGGTCGACACCTCCGATGCGCCCTTGCTGGCCCTGGCCGCAGAGTTCCCTGAGGCGGCTCCCGACCTGATCAAGCCCAACTCCGAGGAGTTGGCCCAACTCACCGGCACCGATGCCGCCGCCCTCGAAGCAGCCGCCCGTGCCGGCGATGTCAGCGCCAGCGCAGCCGCCGCCCAGTCGCTGGTGGCCCGCGGCGTCGGCGCCGTCCTGGTCACCCTGGGTGCGGCCGGCGCAGTGCTGGCTACCTCAGAGGGCGCCTGGCGTGCCGTCCCGCCGCCGATCACCGTCCGCAGCACTGTGGGCGCCGGGGACTCCTCGGTCGCCGGCTATGTGCTGGCCGACACCCGAGGCCTGCCGCCGGCAGAGCGCCTCCGCTTGGCCGTCGCCTACGGCTCGGCCGCCGCCTCCCTGGCGGGCACGCAGCTGCCCCGTCCTGACCAAATCAACACCGCGCAGGTCGAGGTCTACCCCCTCGTCTGAATCTCCCTCCCCACCTGGAAAAAGGAACGATGATGTCCCACCAATCACTGATCACGCCCGATCTGGTCGTGCTCGACGCCAATCTCGGCGCGACCAAAGCTGAGGTGATTCGGTCGCTCGCCGCCCGCGTGGCCACGGCCGGACGAGCCGAGGCTGCCGGTCTGGCCGCTGATGCCCTCGCCCGCGAAGAGAAGATGAGCACCGGCCTCGGTGGCGGCATCGCGATTCCGCACTGCCGTTCCGCCGCGGTCAGCGTCAACTCCCTCGCCTTCGCCCGGCTGTCCCCGCCGGTCGACTTCGGTGCCGCTGACGGTCCGGCCGACCTGGCCTTCCTGATCGCCGCCGCTGACGGCTCCGATGATGCGCACCTGCAACTGCTGGCCAAGCTGGCCCGCTCATTGATGCGCAGCGAGTTCACCGACGGCCTGCGCGCCGCCACTACCCCTGAGCA
>CAZLJN010000279.1:0-3711 GCA_964559815.1 uncultured Propionibacteriaceae bacterium | reverse complement strand
GGTGAGGGCATCGCGGTCGTCTTGGCGGTCAAGAGCCTGGCCCGCTACCCGGAGTTGCGGGCCACCACGTCCGGGGCCGCCGAGCGGTTCATCATCGGCACCTTCGCCAGCACCCTGTTCGCCGCCGCCTGCGCAGGCCTCGCCTGGTGGCTCGTCGGCCTGTGGTGACCAGCGAGCTGCGGCAACTCTGGGACGAGGTGCTGCCCGGCCAAGACGACCTGGGGCGTCGGCTGATCCTGACGTGGAGCGCCCCCGAACGCGTCTACCACGGGACCACGCATCTGCTGGCCTGCCTCAACACCTGGCGGCAACTCGGCGGCAAGGCGCGTCCCGAAGCGCTGGCGCTGTGGTTCCACGATCTGATCCACCACAACCAGCCGGGACTCGACGAGCAGGCCAGCGCAGCGGCCGCAGCTACCGAGCTGGGCAAGGTCGGTTTGACTCCGAGCGAGGTCGACGAGGTCGCCCGGCTGGTGCTGACCACCCTCGATCACCGTCCGGCCCCGGACGACCACGCCGCCGCCCGCGTCTGCGACGCCGACCTGGCGATCCTGGGCGCCGCGCCGTCCCAGTACCAGGCATCGGTGGTGGCCTTGCGCGCCGAGTTCGCCGGCCTCGACGGTGACGAATGGCAGGCAATGCGCCTGCGCCAGGTCCAGGCCCTGCGGGAACGCGAGCCGCTGTTCAGCACTGCCCTCGGCGCACAGCTATGGGAGGCCTCAGCCCGCCGTAACCTGCAGGCCGAGTGGGTGCAGCTGAGCGATCAGGCCTCGAACGGCGACGGATCACCCGCCCCGTAGCGGACGATCTCGACCTCATCGCCCGACAGGTCGACGATGGTGGTCGGCTCCAGACCGCAATCGCCAGAGTCCAACACCGCGTCCAGCATCGCCCCGAGTTCGTCATTGACCTGCCAGCCGTCGGTCATCGGGTCGTCCTGGCCGGGCAGGATCAGCGTCGACGACATCAGCGGCTCCCCCAGCGCCTCCAGCAGCGACAAGGCGGTGGTGTGCACCGGGATCCGCACCCCCACGGTCTTCTTCTTGGGGTGCAGCATCACCTTCGGTGCTTCGCGGGTGGCCTTCAGGATGAAGGTGTAACGCCCGGGGGTGGCCGCCTTGACGGCGCGAAACACATCGTTGTCCATCTGAACGTACTGACCCAGTTGAGCGAACTCGCTGCACACCAGCGTGAAGTGGTGGCGATCGTCCAGCCCGCGTAGCGACCGGATCCGCTCCAACCCCTCACGGTTTCCCAGCTGGCAACCCAGCGCATACCCCGAATCGGTCGGGTAGGCCACCAGTCCCCCACCACGGATCAGATCGACCACCTGGCTCAAGGCCCGCGGCTGCGGATTTTGCGGATGAACGTCGAAGTAGCGCGCCATGATTTCACCTTATCCGCCCGTTAGGGTGTGGCCATGGCTCTGCTCTCGGTCCCCCTGGACGAACTCCGTCGCCGCACCAGTCTGAAGTGGCGGCTCTATCCCGACGATGTCCTGCCGATGTGGGTAGCCGAGATGGACACCGCGATGTTCCCGGCGGCCTACGAGGCCGTCGTAGAGGCCTGCCGCGTCGGTGACACCGGGTACCCGTGGGGCACCGCCTACGCCGAGGCCTTCGCCGAGATGTCGGCGCAGCGCTGGAACCTCCAGCTGGCGCCCCGCAGCCAGATCCGGCGGGCCGGTGACGTGATGAACTCGATCGCCGCGATCCTGGAGGCGACCACCAACCCCGGCGATGCCGTGGTGATCAACCCCCCGATCTACCCGCCGTTCCGGCAGGTGGTGAGCGGCTATGGCCGCGAAATCGTCGAGGTTCCCCTCACCGCAGACAGCCGCCTCGATCTGGACGGCCTGGCCGAGGCATTTGCCGGACCGGCCGCGCCCCGCGCCTTCCTGCTGTGCTCGCCCCACAACCCGACCGGCACTATTCACACTGCCGCCGAACTCGCCACCGTCATGGAGTTGGCCCGAGCCCACTCGGTGCAGGTGATCAGCGACGAGATCCACGGGCGGCTGATCGATCCCGGGGAGGACTTCGTCCCGCTGCTGTCGGTTCCCGGCGGTGAGCGGGCCGTGGTCGCCACCAGCGCCGGCAAGGCCTGGAACCTGGCCGGCTTCAAGGCGGGGCTGATCATCGCAGGAGCCGAGGCACGCGAGATCTTGGACGCGCTGCCGCCGTTGGCCCAGCAGTCCACCGGCCATCTGGCGAACCTGGCCCACACCGCGGCCTTGCGCTACGGCCAGGAATGGGTCGACGAGTTCATGGTCGAGGTGGCCGACAACAAGCGGCTGCTGGCCGCCGAGCTGGCCGTCAAACTCCCCCAGGTGCGCTACCAGCCTGCGCCCGGTACCTATCTGGCCTGGGTCGACTGCTCCGGCTTGGACCTGCCCGACCCCGTCCGGCACTTCCGCGAACTCGGCCGCGTCGCCTTCTCCGCCGGTTCGACGTTCGCCGGCAGCCACCAGCAGTGGGCCCGGATCAACCTGGCCTGTGCGCCCGAGATCGTCACCGAGGCGGTCGACCGGATGGCCGCCAGCATCAACGATCTGGAGTGAGCGAGGCGGCGGCCGTCCCGGTGCCGTGAAGCTGGGTGATGCCGATCAGACTGAGCATGGTGGTCGGCACGACCACGGTGGTGTGCACGACGACCTGACCACCGGACACCGCCGCCGACCCGGTGACGCCGTCCTCGGCAGCGATCTGTCGCTGGGCGGCCGCGATCGCCGCAGCTGTACTGGCAGGGTGACCCCCCAGCCGCGCCGAGGCCGTGTTGTCGCTCGCGGCACGCGCGGCCGCAGCGGCCACTCGCTCGGCACGAGCATTGGCAGCGGCTTGGGCGCCCCCGTCGACGACCAGACCGATCACCACCAGCAACGCAGGCAGCAGCACGGCCACCATCGCTGACATGGACGCGCCACGTTGTGATGCCATCAGGGCTCCCGGGGGTGTGGGTGTGCGCCCATTCTGCCGGATTCGCCGCCGGTCCAAACTGGGCCGTCCACAGCCGCGTACAGATCCTCGCCGGTAAACTCGCCTCTGACGTAGCCCACGCCCATGGATTGGATGTCGAAGAAGATGGTCCGTAAGGTCGCCCTGCTCACTGCCGGTGGTTTCGCCCCCTGTTTGTCGTCTGCGATCGGTGGGCTCATCGAGCGCTACACCGAGATCGCGCCCGAGATCGAGATCATCGCCTACAAGAACGGCTACGAAGGCCTGCTCCGCGGCGACTACCTCACCGTGACCCCCGCCGTGCGGGCCAAGGCGGCGCTGCTGCACGAATACGGCGGCTCCCCCATCGGCAACTCGCGGGTGAAGCTCACCAATGCCGCCGACCTGGTCAAGCGTGGCCTGGTGGCCGAGGGCGCCGACCCGCTCCAGGTGGCCGCAGAGCGGCTGGTCGCCGACGGCGTGGACGTCCTGCACACCATCGGCGGCGATGACACCAACACCACGGCCGCCGATCTGGCCGCCTACCTGGCTCGCAACAATTACGCCCTCACCGTGGTCGGCCTGCCCAAGACCATCGACAACGACATCATCCCGATCCGGCAGTCGCTGGGCGCGGACACCGCCGCCGAGATGGGCGCAAACTTCGCCAAGAACGTGATGGCCGAGCACAACGCCGGGACCCGCATTCTGATCGTCCATGAAGTGATGGGACGCAACTGCGGCTGGCTCACCGCCGCCACCGCCCGCAAGTACCACG
>CAZLJN010000278.1:0-3717 GCA_964559815.1 uncultured Propionibacteriaceae bacterium | reverse complement strand
CCGGGTCGGTGCAGCTGGCGGGCGTTTGGTCGTAGGACCACCAGTCGGTGAGGCTGACCAGGTCCTCGGCGAGGGCCGGGACGGTGGTCGAATCCCGATCGCCCGGGTAGACGATCACCAGGTCGGCCGGCGTCCGGGTCAGGCGAGCGATGGCGGCATCGCTGATTTCGTCGGTCAGCACCACCACCAGGGTGGACCCAGTCGGGGCGGCTGCGGCCTGGTCGAGGGACATGGTCTGGGTGACGGCGACCCCGTTGGCCGCGAGTACCTGGGCCAGGGCGCGGGCCCCCGTCGATCGCGGGTTGGTGGCCGAGTACGGCATCCGCTCCGGGCTCTCGGGGAGCAGCACGGTCAAGGCGACCAGAGCGGCGAACAGGGCGAGGGCGACGCCACCGGCGATCAGCAGCCGCTTCATGCCAGGGTCTCCACCACGACCGCCCCGGCGGCGGGTTCGCTGACGGCCACGGCCGGGACGGCGGTGCCCACCTCGGCGTCGAGGGCCACCAGCTGCTGGTAGTCGGCGGGGGACGCGGCGCCGCGACCGTAGGCCAACGAGTCGAACAGGCCCGCGGCGACGTCCAGACGTGCGGCGAAGTCGGGCAGCCGGGCGGCAGCCAGGTCGGTCGCCTCGTGGGCGGTCATGCCGCTGAACTCTTCGATGGTGCCGCGCTCGGACAGGGTGCGGATCATCGCCCGGAAGATGGCCAGCGATGCGGCCGTCCAGTCGCCGGCGGCGGCCAGCGCGGTGGCGTCGGCGCGGACCTCGGCAGCGCTGCGCAGCTCATCGCCGAACAGGGCGCCGTCTTTGGCGCGACGCCGTCGGCCGGGCACTCCCAAGGTGGAGTAGACGATGATGCCGATCAACACCACAGCGACCAGGACGATGCCGCCGATCTGGCCGGTGGACAGGCCCGCCTCCGGCGGGGCCCCCGTGCCGCCGGACAGCCATTCGAGGAACCGGTTCCACAGGTCGCTCACCCAGTTCATGGGGTCGAGGTAGATCGCCTTGGACAGTTCGTCGGCGAGCTGGCGGCGCGCCTCATCCGCGCCCGGGGTCAGCGGCGGGCTCATCCGTACAGCACCTCGGCGATCTGCAGGTCGTGGCCCTCATGGCGGATCCGGGCGTCGGTGTAGAGCAGGGTGGTCACCGCGGTCGACAGCGGCGCATAGAAGACCATGGTGGCGATCATCGTGGCGACCATGGCCACCACCAGGGCGACCTCCATGTTGGCTGCGCCGATCAGCATGGCCGCGAAGGAGAAGACCGTGGAGATCACATTGGTCGCCATCGAGATCAGCACGTTCGCCAGCAGGAAGATGCCGAAGTAGCGCCAGAACTGACCCTTAGTGAGCTGCCAGCTGCGCCGGATCGCACGGAACGGACCCACCCCCTCGATGGCGATCACCGGCAGAACCAGCAGCAGCCGGATGGTCAACCAGTAGCTGGCGACCACGGCGGCCAGGATCAACGGAATCATCACGAACCAGCCGGTGGTGTTGTTGCTGCTGATCGTGGAGTTCGCCAGCAGTGCCACGATGCCGCCGAAGGCGATCAGGACCAGGGCCACCAGGCCGCTGAAGCCCAGGGCTGCGCCGGTCCGCGAGCCGATTCGCCGCAGGGCCGCTGCCGGTCCCGTACGCCGCGCGAAGACCGCCTCGTGGACGGCGTGGGCCAAGCCGATCTCCACCAGCAGCAAGGCCAGGGAGGTGGTCAGGTAGCTGATGATCGTGGTCCAGCCGGCGATCGGGCCGATGCTCCCCAGCTCGCTGGAGTCGAGCACCGAGGCGAACTCCCGGCTCATCACAATGCCGACGCCCACGGCCACCAGCTGGGCGACCAGGATGAACATCAAGGTCACCCCGAACATCGTCACCGGGGAGTACCGCACCGCCCGGAAGGCACCACCCAGGAAGTCGCCGAGCTTGAGCGGGCGAGGCGGCACGATGCCCAGCTCGGCCACCCGCACGGTGGTGTCGGCCGGTGCCTGCTCGGGCAGGAGTTGCGCAGCGTAATAGCCGGTCACGTCCCAACCGGTGGGGGCCGTCATCGGGGTTCCTCGGTGCGCATCACCGCCAGCTTAGAGGCGAATGCGAACACCAGTCGCTGAGAGGCAGGGTGTCTGGCAATCCAATGGTGGGAGGAATTGTCCCGACGATGCTCGAATCGGTGGTGGCTGGGCCTCAGAATCGGATCGAGGTGACAATTCGTCTCACACGTCGGCCGGTCAGGCCTTCTTGGCGCGGTTGCGCTGCTTGGCCCGTTCGTTGGCGTCCAGGACCACCTTGCGGATGCGGACGTTCTTCGGAGTGACTTCCAGGCATTCGTCGCCACGGCAGAACTCCAGCGCCTGCTCCAGGCTCAGCACTCGCGGCGGAATCAGCCGCTCCAACTCGTCGCCGGTGGAGGAGCGGACGTTGGTCAGCTTCTTCTCCTTGGTCGGGTTCACGTCCATGTCGTCGGGGCGTGGGTTCTCGCCGACGATCATGCCCTCGTACACCTCTTCGGTGGGCGAGACGAACAAGGTGCCACGCTCCTGCAGGTTGAACAGCGCGAAGCTGGTCACCACGCCGGTACGGTCGGCGACCAGCGAGCCCGACAGGCGGGTCTTGATCTCGCCGGCCCACGGCTCGTAGCCCTCGAAGACGTGGTGCATGATGCCGGTGCCACGGGTCTCGGTGAGGAACTCGGTGCGGAAGCCGATCAGGCCGCGCGCCGGGATCACGTACTCCACCCGCACCCAGCCGGTGCCGTGGTTGACCATCTGCTCCATCCGTGCGCGGCGGGTGCCCATCAGCTGGCTGATCGTGCCGACGTGCTCTTCCGGAACGTCCACGGTGAGCCGCTCGACCGGCTCCTCGGTCTTGCCGTTGACCGTGCGCAGCAGCACCTCGGGCTTGCCGACGGTCAGCTCGAAGCCTTCGCGGCGCATCATCTCGACCAGGACGGCCAGCTGCAGCTCGCCACGTCCCTGGACCTCCCAGGTGTCAGGACGCTCGGTGTTGAGCACGCGGATCGACACGTTGCCGATCAGTTCGGTGTCCAGACGGTTCTTCACCAGGCGGGCGGTGAGCAGCTTGCCCACCTTGCCGGCCAGCGGCGAGGTGTTGATGCCGATGGTCATCGAGATGCTCGGCTCGTCGACGTGGATCAGCGGCAGCGGACGCGGGTCCGACGGGTCGGCGATGGTCTCGCCGATGGTGATATCGGGGATACCGGCGATGGCCACGATGTCGCCGGGGCCAGCCGAATCAGCCGGGACGCGCTCCAGGGCCTTGGTGATCAACAGCTCCGAGAGCCGCACATTGCTGATGGTGCCGTCCGACTTGCACCAGGCCACGGTCTGACCGCGGGTGATGGTGCCCTCGACGATGCGGCACAGCGCCAGTCGTCCGAGGTAGGGGGAGGCGTCCAAGTTGGTGACGTGGGCCTGCAGCGGGGCGCCCTCGGTGTATTCGGGGGCCGGAATGGTGTCGGTGATCAGGGTGAACAGCGGCTCCAGGTTCTCCGAATCGGGCAGTCCGCCGTCGGCCGGCTTGTTCATCGAGGCGCGCCCGGCCTTGGCCGCGCAGTAAATGATCGGGAAGTCGAGGTGGTGGGCCTCGTCGTCGTCGAGCAGGTCGAGGAACAGCGAGTAGACCTCATCGACGACCTCGTCGATGCGCGCATCGGGGCGGTCGACCTTGTTGATCACCACGATGATCGGCAGGTTCTTGGCC
>CAZLJN010000277.1:0-3740 GCA_964559815.1 uncultured Propionibacteriaceae bacterium | reverse complement strand
GGACCGAGGTAGCACAGCAGGCCGGGGCCGAAGACGGCCCGTCCGTTCCATCGGGGTGTGGCCATGATCAGGCGATCTCGGTGGTCGCGGCCCCCGGCAGGCCGGTGGCCGGGGTGTCATCCGGGGGAAGGCCGTCGAGGGTCCGTGGTCGGTCCACCATCCGCCACCCCATCAACGCCACGCGCCCATGCTATTCGGTGCTCGCCTGTGGCCGCCTCACACTGACGACCCAGCGGACCGTCTTCGGTGACGGTGCCCGCACCCGGTGAGCCCCTGCTAGCACCAGCAGTACTTGGAGAAGAACCCCAACGGCTACTGCCCGATACATGCCACCGGCGTGAAGTGCGGCTGAGTCCCTGGGCTACCGCTCGCCCCTCATGAACATCACGACGTCGGGGTCGGTCACTGTTCCGACACCGCCCTCACGAGCGTCGTGATGTCTTCCGCACCCGGCAGAGCAAGCAGGTTCGTGCCGATGCTGATCATCGAGCCCGCGATGTGCGACGAGTAGCGTGCCTTGCCCTCAATGCTGTCAACGGGCACGGAGATGGCGCTCTTCACTTCATAGGTGCCTTGGTCGAACGTCACGAACACGGCGGTGTCGAAGGCCCACGAACGGAATGCGGAGTACTTGGCGCTCGAGTGAGTGCTCGGTCCGACGACTCGCGCCTTGACCTGGACGCGCTGGCCGGTCCGTGTGGTCACGTCCCACGACTTCGTAGAGTTCGGCTCAAGCGTGCCGCCGAGGGCTCGTGCCACCAACGCCTCGGCGTAGTCCCCAGCGGGCGCGTTGCGGGTGCGTATCAGGTTGCGCCTCATCAGCTCATCGAGAATCTGCGCGTACAAGGCCAGGAGATCGCGAGAGGTGAGGCCGGTGAGGTCGGGGCTACTCATCATCGCCGGCCCTATCCGGCCGTACCCCAGCACGAGGCCCGCCCGGCTGCTGAGCGAACACCGCCTTCTTCGAAGAGCGCAGTTGGTGCCACCAGTAGAGTCTCGGAGCCATGACCCATTTCACCACGCCCACCACGCGGAGTCGGTCTTCGGCCGCGTGGCAGCAAACGCCTGGTGTCGCCACCGCGTGAAGTGCGGGCCGGCGGCCTGAAGGCGGGCGCGAGCTATTCGGGGGCTGACAGGCTCCGATGTTGACCCGGCGGCAGCGCGCCGGTAAACCTGGGACGGCAACCGAGCCCAGGGAGTGCAAATGGCGGGGATCCCGTCCAGTTCACGGCCGACCATGGCTGACGTCGGCCGCAGCGCCGGGGTATCGCCGACCACCGTGTCGCTGATCCTGAACAACCGCGACGCCAAAATCAGCGCGGCCACCCGCAAGCGCGTGTTGGCCGCCATCGAGGAGCTCGACTACCGCCCCAACCGCGCCGCACAGGGCTTGCGGCTCGGCAAGACCAGCACCATCGGGTTCCTCACCGACGAGATCGCCATCCAGCCATTCTCCGGGCCGATGATCGCCGGCATCCACGACCTGATCTGGGAGCAGCGCTCCTTGCTGCTGATGGTCAACACCACCCGGAACCAGTCCCGGCTCACCGCCGCCGTCGAGGATCTCCTCGATCGGCAGGTGGACGCCCTGATCTTCGCCGCCATGGGCACCCGGCTGGTCGAGTTCCCGCCGATCCCGGCCAATGTGCCGGCCTTGCTGGTCAACGCCTACACCGCCGACGACAGCATCCCGGCGATCCTGCCGGACGAACTCGCCGGCGGCCGCGCCGCCATCGAGCACGTCCTGTCGCTGGGCCACCGCCGGATCGCCTTCCTGGCCGGACGCGAGCCCGCGTGGGCCACCCGCGCCCGGGTGAAGGGCTACCTGGAGGGGCTGGCCGCCGCCGGACTGGATCCGTCGAAGAACCCGATCTACTTCGGCAACTACCGCATCGACTCCGGCTACGAACTCACCATGCAGGCCATGCAGAAGCGGCATCGTCCGACCGCCCTGCTGCTGGGCAATGATCAGATGGCCGCGGGCGCGTACCTCGCCCTGGCCCGGATGGGCTTGCAGATTCCTGACGATGTCTCGGTCGTCGGCTACGACGACGAGCCGCTGGCCGCCGACCTGGCGCCGGCACTGACCACGGTGCGCATCCCCTTCTACGAGATGGGACGGCTGGCCGCCCAGCACACCCTGGATCGGACGATCGATCAGCTGCCACGGCGCAGCTACGAGCCGTGCACCATCGTGCATCGCTCCAGCACCAACCCGCCGCGCGACGAGTAGTCCCCTTCCCCGTCAGCACCGGCGCGCGCAAAAAACACACGACCTCCGCCGGCTGGCCCACGCAGATTACGGGACCGACCAGACGGAGGTCGTCTGTCACTCTTGTTCACCACCCACGCGAGGTGGCGAGCCGATCATTCTGCCGCAGCGGCGAAATGCTCCAGGGCCTTCTCCCACCGACGGGTGATGGCCGCCACGTCGAAGTAGCTGGGGATCCCGGTGTGGGCGAGGTCCACCCGCGTCCCGTCAGCCTCGGCGACCAGATCGATCTCGACGGTCGTCTTCGGCGCTTCTTCGGCGGCGTGCCACGTGAACCGGATTTGCTCCAGCGGGTGGAAGGAACGAACCACACCGTAGGTTCCATCCGCAGCGTGCCAGCTGTCACCCTTGTCGCCCAGCTCGCCGCCGGCGCCGAGAAGCGCCTCGGCCCCTTCGCGAGTGGCCATGAGTTTCCAGACATCCTTGACTGATTTGGACACCGACCGGCTGACCTTCACGGTGGTGTCCACGGGGTTCACGAGAGTGTCACCCTGAGCCTGTTCGATCATCACGTACCTCGATCCTTCGGCGATTCGATCCGCCCAACACTGGGCTGGATACCGCCACACTACTCAGGATCGACGGTGATGGAAGTGGTTCAGTGAACCTTTCCGGCCCCGGCCCAACCTGGCCCTCACAGCGTGTCGCTCCGCGATCTGAGGACGCCGATCCGATAGAAATATTGCAGGCCGGACCAGGTATGAGTTGGTCCGGCTTTCACTTTCCCTCCGGCGCCCGATCCTGTGACAGGTGGGACGGATGATGCCCAGTGAGACCGGTGCGACAGCCCAGGAAAATTTGATCGAACAATCTGATTCGAACCTCTTGCGCGCCCACTTCCGGCGGGCGTAGAACTTACCTACGCGATGGCGGAGACGGACCCGAAAGGGATCGAAACCAAGATCACGGACGCACAGCAGACGAGGTCCAAGAGCTGGTGGAGCAATCCATCGGTGCCCCCGAGACGGGGGGCGGATCGACGAGGCTGACGGAGTTCGAAAGCGTCTCGTTCGGACGAATCGAAGGCCGGACCAACTCATACTTGGTCCGGCCTTCACCTTTGTCCGGCCCCTTTCCCATCGAGTGCGAACCGGGGCCCGCGGCCCCGGTCACCGCCACGGTCTGCCTACACTGCCCGCATGACGAGAACCCGCCCCGTCTGGCTGCAATGGACACTGATCGTCCCGGTGCTGGCCTGCCTACTGCTAGGTCTCACCTGGGGAAGTGAACCGAGCACCACCGTCCTAATCGTCGGCGGGCTGCTGCTGGTGGGTTCTGTGCTGGCCGCCGTCCATCACGCCGAAGTGGTGGCCCACAAGGTGGGAGAGCCGTTCGGATCGCTCGTACTGGCGGTCGCGGTGACCGTGATCGAGGTCGCTCTCATCGTCACTTTGATGCTCTCGGGCAAGGGCGACACCACCACCTTGGCCCGCGACACCGTCTTCTCCGCGGTGATGCTCACCATGAA
>CAZLJN010000276.1:0-3746 GCA_964559815.1 uncultured Propionibacteriaceae bacterium | reverse complement strand
CCTCGTCCGAGCGTGGGCGGTTCGGGCTGCCGCTGGCTGGCGACGACCTGGACGAGGTGTGGGGATCGATGGTGTTCGTCCTCCCCCTGCTCGACAACCGCCACCTGATCGACAATGTCTTCGTCCAGGTCGCACCCGAGCATCGCCGAGGAGGCATCGGCACGGCGCTGGTCGGCCAACTCCATCAGGTTGCCGAAGCTCACCAGCGCAGCACGATCCTGCTGTGGAGCGACCATCGGCCCGACGCCACCGCCGACTCCTGGGTGCCGGCTCCGCAGGGTACCGGCGCGGTACCGCTGGACGCGGCCAGCAGATTCGCTGCTCACCTCGGCTTCCGCCTGGCCCAGGTCGAACGGCAATCCCGGTTGGCGCTCCCGGTCGATCCGGAGCTGTTGACGGCGCTCACCGCTCACGCGCAGGACGCCGCGGCGTCCGACTATCGCCTGGTGTCTTGGAGCGGGCCGACCCCGTCGGAGTATCTGGATGCCGTGGCCGCAGCCAATCACGCCATCTCCGCCGATGCCCCCAACGGGGAGATCGACTGGGAGGACGAGCGCTGGGACGCCGCCCGGGTCCAGGAGGCAGACGCCCGGATGGCATCGGCCGGCACGGCCTTCCACACGCTGGCGCTCAGCCGATCCGGGCAGCCGGCCGGCATGACCACGATCTACATCGAGAACGGCGAACCGCAGCGCGGGTACCAGTTCAATACCGTGGTGATCGCCGAGCATCGCGGCCATCGTCTGGGTCTGTGGCTGAAGACCACCAACCTGGCTGCGGTGATCGCGGCATTCCCCCGCCTCCGCCATCTGGACACCTGGAACGCCGACGAGAACGAGCACATGCTGGCGATCAACACCGCGATGGGATACCAACCCTGGGCGTTGGGCGGCGGCTGGCAGTTGGTGCGCTAGCCGAACTGCCGCGGCGGCAGGCCGTTGGCGGCCCGCAGCAACTGCACCAGCAGATCGTTGACCGGAGTCGGCACAGAGTGCTGCCGACCCAGCGCCGATACCCGTCCGCCGAAGATGTCCACCTCCGTCGGACGGCCCGCCAGGGCGTCCTGAGCCATCGAGGTGTAGTTGTCGGGGCCGAGCCCGGCCAGCACCTCCAGCCACGCGGCGAGATCGCGCTCCCCCAAGCTCACGCCCTCGGCGTTGGCCACGGCCATCACTTCGCGTTGGGCGGCGATCATCGCCTCGCGTGCCGGGGATCCGTCGGTCTGGAAGGACGAATATGGCGCGCCGAGCACCGCCGAGACCTGGTTCACTCCCACGTTGATCAAGAACTTCCACCACAGCTGATGGCGCATGTCGGCAGGAATGTCGTAGGCGATCCCGCTGGCGTCGAACAACGCCGCCACCCGCTGCACGGCGGCCGAGCGCGGCCCGATGTTGGTGGCCTCACCGAACAGCACCCGCCCCAACGAGGTGTAGCCGACCTCGCGATCATGACGGACCGCGTCGATGCCCACCGTCAACGCCAGCAGCACCGTCGCCTCAGGAAACGCCTGACTCAAGGTGATCTCGCTGTCGATGCCGTTGAGAAGGCTGAGGATCACTGTGTCCGCACCCACCCGTGGCCGCAACAACTCGATCGCCTCAGCCAAGGCCGGACTCTTCACCGCCACGATCACCACCGCCGCCGGCTCAGCGGACGGCTCAGCGACCGGCTCAGCGACCGGAAAGTCGTAGGAGGCGCCGTTCACCAGCGTGGATTGCCCGCGGTAGCGCTCGGCCCGTTGCGGATCGGCGACCACTTGCAGGTCGACGCCCGCCGCCAACAAGCGGCTGCCGTAGCCGGCACCGACGGCGCCCAGGCCGACCAGGTCGACCCGCATGTCAGTCGGCCAGTGGCGCGAACTTGGCCCCGCGCGCGGTGAGTTCGGCCTCGCCACCGTCTTCGGCGGTCAGCACCCACAATCCTTCCGGCATCACCGCCACGGTGTGCTCCCAGTGTGCAGCGACGGAGCCGTCGCGGCTGACCACCGTCCATTCGTCGTCCAGGTTGGCGGTGGCCGCTCGGCCCAGCGTCACCATCGGCTCGATCGCCAAGCACACGCCCTTGATGATCAACTCGCCACGTCCGGCCCGGCCCACGTTGGGCACGTCCGGCGGTTCGTGCATGGCCCGGCCGATGCCGTGACCGGTGTATTCGGCGACCACGCCGTAGCCGGCCCGACAAGCCCGCAGCGAGCCTTCGATGGCCGCGGAGATGTCACCGATGCGGCCACCGACCCGGGCCGCAGCGATTCCGTCCCACATCGCGGTGCGGGTCGCCTCGCTCAGCGCTGCCCGCTCGGGCGCAACCTCCCCCACACCGAAGGTGATGGCGGAGTCGCCGTGCCAGCCGCCCACCGAGGCGCCGAAGTCGATGCTCACCAGATCGCCGTTGACCAGGGCACGCTCGCCCGGAATGCCGTGGACGATCTCGTCATTGACCGAGATGCAGGTCACCGCCGGGAAGGGCGGCATGCCGAACGAGCTGCCATACCCAAGAAAGGACGACACCGCACCGGCGGCGGCAATGCGTTCACGTGCCAATTGGTCGAGTTCCGCGGTGGTCACACCGGGGCCGGCGGCCTCGCGCAGGGTGCGCAATACGTCGGCCACGACCAGCCCGGCCGCCCGCATCGCTGTGATCTGCGCCGAAGACTTCACCTCGAGCGCGCGCGGTCGTCGCACGTCAGGCCAGCTTCACCGACAGCGCCTGGGTGATGCGCTCGCTCACCTCGTCGATGCTGCCGATCCCGTCCACCTCGACCAGCAGACCGCGCGCGGCGTAGGTGGCCAGCAGCGGGTCGGTCGATTCGTGGTAGACCGCCATCCGATGGCGAATGGTCTCGGCGTTGTCGTCTGCCCGACCCTCGATCTCGGCGCGCTTGAGCAGCCGGGACACCAGCAGTTCGGTGTCAGCAGTCAGCGACAGCACCGCATCGAGGTGCTCCCCGCTCGCCTCCAGGGTGGCGTCGAGAGCCTCCACCTGACCAGCGGTCCGCGGGTAGCCGTCGAGCAGCCACCCCTGGGCGGCGTCGTCGAGGGTGAGTCGTTCTGCCACGATCGCATTGGTGATCTCGTCTGGGACGTAGCCGCCCGACGACATGATCGCCGACACCCGCTGACCCAGCGGGGTCTGGTTCTTGACGTGGTACCGGAAGATCTCACCGGTGGAGATCGCCGGGATGCCGAAGTGAGCCGCCACCCCGCAGGCTTGCGTGCCCTTGCCGACGCCGGGTGGGCCCATGATCAGCAGCCTCATCGAAGGAACCCTTCATAGTTGCGCTGCTGCAACTGGCTTTGCACCTGCTTCACGGTGTCCAGGCCGACACCGACGATGATCAGGATCGAAGTGCCACCGAAGGGGAACTTGTTCTGGGTACCGAAGATCACGAAGGCGATCGCCGGAATCAACGAGATGATGCCCAGGTAGAGCGCACCAGGAGCGGTCAACCGGGACAGCACGAACGCCAGGTAGCGCTCGGTCGGCCCGCCGGCACGAATGCCCGGAATGAAGCCGCCGTACTTCTTCATGTTGTCGCTCACCTCGACCGGATCGAAGGTGATCGATACGTAGAAGTAGGCGAAGAAGATGATCAACAGGAAGAAGACCGATTCGTAGACCCAGCTGCCGTTGGCCATATAGGTCTGGATCCACAGCGACACCGGGTTGGGCGCGTCCGAGGTGCCGGGCTGGAACTGGGCGTACAGCATCGGCAGGTACAGGATCGAGGAGGCGAAGATCACCGG
>CAZLJN010000275.1:0-3751 GCA_964559815.1 uncultured Propionibacteriaceae bacterium | reverse complement strand
GCAGCAGGAAGGTCAGGGACGCGGCGGCTTCACCCCAGACGCCAAGGCCCTGCTGGCTGAATCGGCCGCGTCCCTGACCTTCCTGCTGCCGCAGGCCGCCGACGCGTGTCAGCGGGCTCGACAGGTGCACAACGCCGCCGAGGCGGCCGCAGCGCTCAGCCTGACCCCACGCGAAGTCGAGGTGCTCCGCCTGCTCGCCGATGGGCTGCTGGCCCGCACCATCGCCACCCGCCTGGGCCTGTCGCCGCGGACGGTGCACAAACACCTCAGCAATGTGTACACCAAGCTCGGCGTCCATGACCGCCTGGTGGCCGTCAGCATCGCCCGGGAGCACGGCCTGATCGCCGCCTGATCGGCGTCCGCGTCCACTGCGGCGAGGAGCACCTCAGGGTGCTCCCCCCCAAATGCCCCCAGATCACCCTGGAGCCGGTTCCACGCGCTCCCCCCAGGGGCATAGGTTCATCGGTATGAGCAACCTCGAACCCACCGATGTCGGCCCCGCTGCCGGCGGCGACCGCGCCGTCGCCGAGGCCGATCGACAGCATGTGATCACCCTGCTCACCGCCGCACACGCCGAAGGCCGGCTCACCGCCGACGAGCGCGACCGTCGGCTGTCCGAAGCTCGCGGCGCCCTGATCTTCGACGATCTGGTCCCGCTGACCCGCGACCTGGTCGTGCCCGCCTCCAGCCAGGTGCAGTACGCCCAGAACGCCACCGAGGACAGCGAACAGATCGTGGCGATCTTCGCCGGCGCCGAACGCGGCGGGCACTGGACGGTGCCGGCTCGCACCTTCATCACCACGATCTTCGGCGGTGCCGAACTCGATCTCTCCGAGGCGGTCTTCGCCTCCCCGGACATCACCATGGAGGTGTTCTGCCTGTTCGGCGGCGTGGAGCTCAAGGTGCCCGAGGGCACCACCGTCGACAACCGGCTGATCGCCATCTTCGGCGGCGTGGATCACAAGGTGAGCCCGCCGGCTCCCGGGGCGCCACGGGTCGTCCTGAAGGGCTTCGCCTGCTTCGGTGGCGTCGAAGTCCGCAACCCCAAATCGGGCCGTCGGCGGCGGAATCGGTCATAGCGTGAGCGGTAACGCCGCGGGTCTAGACGTGGCGGCCGTCACTACGGCTAATCTGCCCTCCATGGAGGCGCTGTTTCGTCCCGAAGGTGAGTGGCAACGGCTGCCGTCGATCGCCGTGACCGTCCATCGCATCGAGTCCCTGATCGTGAACACGATTGCCACTGTGGTCATCGTCGGAGCCGCCTGGTTCTTCTTCCCGCGGACGCCGTGGGTGCCCATCACCGCGGCCGTCGCCATGGTGGCCTGGACGACCTGGCGGGTGGTGCGCGCCGGTCGTTGGGTGCGGGCCTTCGCCTACCGGGAGGGCCCCAACGACCTGCTGATCAGCCAGGGCTTGTGGCTCGCCTCGCTGACCGCGATCCCGTACGGACGGATGCTCAGCGTCGAGGTGCACACCGGCCCCCTGGCCCGACTGTGGAAGCTCGCCGAAGTCGAACTGGTGACCGCCAGCCCGCGCTCCAATGCCCGCATCCCCAGCCTGCCCGCCGCCGACGCGGCCCGGCTGCGCGATCAACTGATCGCCCTCGGCGAGGAACAGGCGCTTCCGCTGTGACCTCCACCGACGCCTCCCTGACGCCGGCGCCGGTCGAACCGCCCCCGCCGAAGCGGACCGAACGTCCGCATCCGATGACGCCGCTGATCCGCGCCTGGGTGGTGCTGCTGGCCTTCCTGATCGGCGCCGCCCGCGAAGTCTTCTCCTGGTTCTCCGAGGATCGCACGATCCCGCCGATGGGCATCATTCTCGGCGGGGTCGGGGTGATCGCCCTGGTCGCCGCCGGGATCGGCCTGGTGAGCTGGCTGACCACCCGCTTCGTCATCGACCACGACGAACTGCGCATCGAGAGCGGCATCGTGCTACGCAAGTCGCAGCGGATCGCCTTCGACAAGGTCACCTCCATCGATGTGCTGCAGCCGCTGGCGGCCCGGATCTTCGCGCTGGCCGAGTTGGAGATCGACATCGGTTCCAACGAACGGGTCAAGCTGCGCTACCTGAGCCGAGCCCGCGCCTACTCGCTGCGCGACTATCTGCTCAGCCGCGCCCGCGGACACCGGGCCGAAGTGGTCGCCACCGCCGACCCCGGCCTGCGCCTGGACGACCTCAGCGCCGAAGACCAGGTGCTGGTGCGCATCCCGGCGGCCCAACTGCTCAGCGGCGCTCTGACCTCCAACGAGTTCGTCTGGTTGGTGGTCAGCATCACCGAAACCATGGTGGCCGCCAGCATTGCTGCGCCGAACTTCGGCGGGTTGTTCATGGTGCTGGCGCTGGGACTGTCGGCAGCATCGGCGATGGTCGGCTTCGTCGTCCGGCGATTCACCGGGCAGTTCAACTTCACCCTGTCGGCGCGTCCGGCCGGACTGCGGATCTCCCGCGGCCTGGCCAGCCTGACCAGCCAATCACTCACCCCGCGCCGCATCCAGTCGGTACGACTGAGCCAGTCGCTGCTGTGGCGGCGTCCGGGCTGGTACCGCGCCGAGATCGACGTGCTGGGCCTCGGTATTCACAACGAGGACGGGGTCAGCGCCGGCGTCTCCAGCGTGCTGCTGCCGGTGGCCACCCCCGAACAACTCCGGCTGGTGCTGGCCAAGATCTGGCCGCTGGCCGACTGGGAGCGCGTCGTGCTGCACAAGGCGTCCTGGCGGGCACACATCCTGCATCCGTTCGCCGCGCCCTTCTTGGCGGTCGGCCACGACGAGCTGCTGGTGGTCTGCCGGAACGGCTGGCTGGAGCGCCGCTGGGATCTGATCCCGCACGCCCGGGTGCAGTCGATCCGGATCAGCCAAGGCCCGCTGTCCCGCCGGGCCCGCGTGGCCGATCTGGGAATCCACACCGGCGGCTCGCGGTTCACCCCGCAGGCCCGAGGCCTGGACGTCGAGCACGTCCGTGAACGGCAGGACGAGCTGATCACCCTCGCCCAGGCCCACCGCTCCGACATCACCATGGACGCCCACGGCCACCTCGGCGTGGAAAGCGATCCGGCGCCTACTTACAACCCGGTAGACGATGCGGGATCGGCAGGCGGGGACGCCGGATCTCGCTAGGGTTCAGCTATGCAGAACACAGCCGTTCTCGGCATCGACATCGGAGGCTCCGGCATCAAGGGCGCCCCGGTCGACCTGGTCGCCGGAGACTTCGCCGCTGATCGCCTTCGAATCCCGACACCGCAGCCGTCCACTCCGCAGGCCGTGGCCGATGTGGTCGCCCGCATCGTCGATCACTTCGCCGACCTGATCGGGGATTCCCCGGTCGGGATCACGATTCCGGCGGTGGTGACCCACGGTGTGGTCCGGCTGGCGGCCAATATCGACTCCAGCTGGGTGGGGACGCAGGCGGCCGACCTCTTCGCGCAACGCCTGGGACGTCCAGTGGTTCTGGTCAACGACGCGGACGCTGCGGGTGTGGCCGAGGCCAAGTTCGGCGTGGCCAAGGGCAACGACGGCATCGTCCTGCTGACCACGCTGGGAACCGGTATCGGCAGCGCCCTCATTCACCGGGGCGTGCTGGTGCCCAACACCGAGTTGGGGCACTTGGAGATCGACGGCTTCGATGCCGAGAAGCGGGCAGCCGCCTCGATTCGGACGGCCGAGAACCTCAGCTATGCCGAGTACGTCCCTCGCCTCCAGCGCTACTACGAAGTGGTCGAGAAGCTGTTCTGGCCCGATCTGTTCGTGGT
>CAZLJN010000274.1:0-3755 GCA_964559815.1 uncultured Propionibacteriaceae bacterium | reverse complement strand
TTCCTGATCGCGGGTGCCCCGGGGGGTACCGGGCCACAACACAACTGTGCATCGGTTCGGCGCTTCTTGCATCCTGTGAGCATCCCCTGAAGCTCACTGTTGCCAAGTTCATCGGTTTCCACTGACCCACCTGGGGCTACTCACTAGAAATCAGTGATGCCGCGGAGCGGGTGTGAGAAAATCGTTCTCGCCTCGCGTTTGCGCGTTTCCCACCGCCGACGCCAGGCAGGGCGGCCTGCCAACACCGCCCAGGAGGAACCGTCATGGACGCAGGTGTCCGCACCACCGCGCCGCTCGCCGCATCCGGCTTCGTCCTCGGGACGAGGATGCGCTACGCCGGCCTGGCGCTGTTGCTGACGTGGGCCTACTCCTTGTGGTTCCTCGCCTCGCCCATCCCGGGCATCTATCACGCCAGCGACACCCTGGTGTACTCCCGCTTCAGTTCGATTCTGGCTTCGGTCATCGTGCCCATGCTGATCGTGTGGCGGCTCGGCCGCACCGGACGAATCCCCGTCACCCCTGTGCTGACTTGGACGATGGCGGGGTTGTCGTTCGCGGCCAGCGTCGTCCCATCCTTGCTCGGAGCGGCGATGCCGTTCCCGTGGCTGATCTATGTGGCTGCAGTGACCACCGGGACGTGTGGCGCCGTCCTGTGGGTGATGTGGGGCCAGCGGCTCGGCGACCAAGCCGCGGACTTCGCGATCCAACACATCGCCCCGATCTATGGGGGCTTCCTGCTGGCGTCCGTCCTGATCAACTCGATCGCACCGCCCGCGACCCGCCCACTGATCGTGGCCTGCTTCCCGCTGCTGTCTGCTCTCCTGATGCACCTCAGCCTGCGCGCACAGACCGAGAGCCGGGCGCCGCGGCTGCTGCCGCGCAGCACCACCGAGGACGTCCGGCGCCCGATCCTCACCGCCGCCCTGGTGTCCATGGTGGCCGCTTTCGCCTGCTATCTGCTGATGATGATCGTCCACACCGACGACATCGCGCCGTCCACCAACCTGTACAGCTGGGGGGTCGCGTCGGGCGCGGTGCTGATCCTGGGATACGCCGGCCTGCGGGTGTACAGCGAGCGCCGGGGCCACGCGTTCTCCACTTTCGCCTGGCTGCTCCTGCCCGCCATCGCGGCCAGCGCGATGTATCTGGTCGGCCCGTCGGCCCAGGCGGGTGCGTTCATGCTCGCCCTGGCGACCAGTTCGCTGCTGGAGCTGCTACTGGTTCGCCTGATGGGCGTCCTGATGCTGCGCGGCTACTTGTCGCCCGTGGTCGCCTTCGTCGTCTCCCGCAGCGCGATTCGCCTCGGCATCGCCGCGGCGATCCTGCTGAGCGCAGTCCTGGTCCGGGATCCCGGAACCGCGTCTGTCATGGTGGCGCCGACGCTCGCGGTACTGATCGTGGTGCTGGCGGGCTTCATCAGCATCATGGTGCGCCAGGAGCACGCGATCCAGGTGATCACCCAGAGCCCCCAAGACATCAGCGATCTGGACGCCATGGTCGCCTCGATCGCCGCCGAGTACCAGCTGTCCGAGCGTGAACGCGAGATCGTCGCCTTGGTCGGACGCGGCTACTCGGCCAATGCCGTCGCCGACAAGCTGGTGATCTCCCCACACACCGTGAACACCCACGTTCAACACATCTACGCCAAGCTCGGCATCCACAAACGCGCCGAGTTGATCGCCTACCTGCACCGCGAGGCCTGAAGCCACCCCAATACCCAAAGACAGTGCACGCCATTTCGTCGGCAACCTGCGATGGGGCTCCGGCACGGATTGTGACCCCACCTCGGGACGAGTCGGTTCTCTGACAGGATGGTGACGGCACTGCGAGCAGTCGAGATTGCAGGCGGACCAAGGGCGGGAAAATGGGCGAGAGAACGACTTATGTTCTGGTCGATGGGGAGAACATCGACGCCACTTTGGGTGGATCCATTCTTCAGCGTCGCCCGCTTCCGGCCGAACGCCCCAGATGGGAACGCCTGCTCAACCACCTCCGGGACGAGTGGGGCCAACCGGTCACCGGGCTGTTCTTCCTGGCAGCCAACGAGGGCGACCTTCCGGTGCCTTTCGTGCAGGCGCTGACCGCCATCGGATTCCGCGTCATTCCGCTGACTGGTGGCCCCGATGAGAAGGTCGTGGACATCGCCATCCAGCGCACGCTGGCCGCATTGCCTCCCAAAGATGCCGACGTCGTACTGGTTTCGCATGACCGCGACTTCGTGGCCGACCTCGAGCCACTGATCGATGGCCGACGCGTGGGCTTGGTTGGTTTCGAGGAGTTCTTGAGCGGCGGTCTGCGGGAACTCATGGGCCGCGGGGTTCAGTTCTTCGATCTCGAAATGACGGTTGGCGCGTTCAACGAGAGACTGCCTCGCGTCCGGGTCATCCCCATCAGCGAGTTCGATCCCCACGACTTCCTGTGAGGCAACGGCCCCGATCCCGCAACCGGGGCCGACCGCTCCACCACCATCGGTGGGCCCACTGGGAATCGAACCCAGAACCCGCGGATTAAAAGTCCGCTGCTCTGCCAATTGAGCTATAGGCCCAGCACGCCTCTGCCGGAGGTGCTCAACCCGCCAGTCGAGCCCGCAGCGCGCAGCAGCGCCCCCACAGCGTACCCACCGCTCGGGGCACCGTGCACACTGGATACATGGACTGGCTGGGCATCGGGATCATCGTGGTGGTCGGTATTGCCGTGGTCGCCTACGGGTGGCTGTCGGACCGCACCGCGAACCGTCGCCGCGCCGAAGCCCTGAATGCGCCACCCGACCGGCCGATCCCCGGCTTGGCGCCCACCGCGGACGTCCCCCGCTACGTCCTTCCTGACGATCTGGACGCCACCCCGTCCCTGCCGGCTGATGAGCTGGCCAGCCTCCGCGATCGGCTCAGCGCCGCCACGTCGCTGCCCCACGGACACGGCACGGGCGCTTTCGCCAGCGATCATGCGTCCGGGCTGGCGGTACTCGTCCGTCCCCTGATCCTGATCGTGGAAGGTGAAGTCGGCTCCACCCGCGAGCTGCTGCCGGTGATCGCCAAGGCCGCCGCGGCGAAGCGTCCACTCGTGGTCGTCGCCGAGCGCATCGACACCGACGTCTTTCACACTTTGGAGGCCAACACGCTCGCCGGGAAGCTGGCCGCCGACGCCGTCCCGATGACCGATCCGGCCCGGCGCGCACACCTGGCCGAACTTGTCGACGCCCGCACCATCTCCCCGGCCAACCTGAAGGCGGGTTGGGTCCCGGACGACTCGCTGGGCACCTGCGGCACCTGGGTGAGCAGCCCCACCCAGCTATGGGTGCTCGACGCGAGCTAACGCCGCCCCAGCATTCATCTTTGGCGCCCTGACGTACGGTGCATCTAACGCGAACGGGGGGACGCCATGGCCGACAACATCGATGCGCGCGACGGCACCTCCCCTCACCCCTGGCCCACCTACAGCTGGGCCGTTGACCACAACGAGGGCGGCACAGACTTCACCCCGCCTCCCCCACGCCGGCCCTGGCGGCTCTTGATCGTGATCGTGGCCGCCAGCCTGATGGCCGCACTGGCCGGAGTCGCCATCATCGTGTCCCGGTCGCAGGCGACGACCACCCCACCGGTGGACCCCACCTTCGCGCCGCTGCCGGCCCTCACCGGCCCGCAGTGGACGCCGGCAGCCTCCTCGCTGACCGCCGGGCTGGTCAGGGTGCAGGTGACCGCGACCGTTGAGGCCGACGGCATCGTCATGACCAAGGACGGCCTGATCGCCACCAGCTA
>CAZLJN010000273.1:0-3760 GCA_964559815.1 uncultured Propionibacteriaceae bacterium | reverse complement strand
CCGAGGTCGAGCTGAAGGAGCGCAAGCACCGCATCGAGGACGCCGTCCGCAACGCCAAGGCGGCTGTCGAAGAGGGCATCGTGGCCGGCGGCGGCGTGGCGCTGCTGCAGGCTGCTGCTGCCACCAAGCTGGAGGGCTTGAGCGGTGACGAGGCCACTGGCGCCGACATCGTTTTCACTGCCTGCTCGGCTCCGCTGAAGCAGATCGCGATCAACGCCGGTCTCGAAGGCGGTGTGGTGGCTGAGAAGGTGGCGCACCTCGAAGCCGGGATGGGTCTGAACGCGGCCACTGGTGAGTACGTGAAGATGGTCGAGTCCGGCATCATCGATCCGGCCAAGGTGACCCGTTCGGCGCTGCAGAACGCGGCTTCGATCGCGGCGCTGTTCCTGACCACCGAAGCGGTCATCGCCGACAAGCCGGAGAAGGCCCCGGCCATGCCGGGTGACGACGGCGGCATGGGCGGCATGGGCTTCTGATCCGCACAGCTCCCAGCGGGGGTCGGTCATCACTCGATGACCGACCCCCGCTGGCGTCTGCGCCGGCGTCCACACCCTGAAGGCTCGCTGTGACGCTGAAGGCTCGCCCCTAGGGTGGTGCCTTCGACGGTGAGGCGAGACCTCGGCCCGACAGCCGGGGAATGTGGGATCAGAGCAGGGCGTTGGTGCACAGGTGAGTAGTGACGGAGCCGCGGGGGTGGGCCTGAAGTCGGAGCGCGGGCTGGTGATGATGGCGGTCATGCTGTCCACCGGCCTGATGGCCCTGGACGCGACCGTGCTGGCCACTGCCGTGCCAGCCGTGGTCAACGACCTGGGTGACTTCCATCAGTTCCCGTGGCTGTTCTCGGTGTATCTGCTGGCCCAAGCCGTCTCCGTCCCCGTGTACTCCAAACTGGCCGACACCATCGGACGCAAGCCCGTCCTGATCTTCGGAGTGGTGCTCTTCGGGGTGTCCTCCCTCCTGGCCGCCGCGTCCTGGAATATGACGGCGCTGATCGCCTTCCGGGTGCTGCAAGGCTTGGGCGCCGGCGCGATCGGACCGATCACGATGACCGTGGTCGGCGACCTGTACACCGTGGCCGAACGCGCCAAGGCGCAGGGCTACATCGCCAGCGTCTGGGCGCTGTCATCGGTGATCGGCCCGACCATGGGCGGTCTGTTCGCCCAGTACGCCTCCTGGCGGTGGATCTTCGCGGTGAACATTCCGCTGGTCGTGGTCGCCATCTGGGCGTTGGCGCGCTTCTACCACGAGGGCGTCCACCCCCGGCGGCACCGGATCGACTACGCCGGCGCCGCCGTGCTGACCGTCGGTCTCACCGCGCTCATCCTGGCCCTGTTGGAGGGCGGCAGCGCCTGGGCGTGGAACTCCTGGCCCAGCTACCTCAGCTTCGGGGTCGGCCTGATCGCCGTGGCGATCTTCCCGGCCGTCGAACGCCGTGCGGCCGAACCGGTGCTCGACGTGGCGATCCTGCGCCGACGACTGATCGGCACCACCACCGTGGTGTCGCTGGCCATCGGTGCGGTGATGACCGGGGTGACCAGCTTCGTGCCCACCTACCTGGTGACGGCAGCCGGGCAGACGCCGGTGATCTCGGGCGTCGCGATCGCCGCGCTCACCCTCGGCTGGCCGCTGGCGTCCTCGATCGCCGGACGGATCTACCTGCGCCACGGCTTCCGCGCGACCGTGCTGTTGGGCTCGTCCATCGCCCTGGTTGGCGCGCTCGGCCTAGTCGCCACCGGCCCGTGGCCCAGTCCCTGGTCGGTCGCGGTGGTCTGTTTCGTCATGGGCTTCGGCCTGGGCTGGACGGCCGCGCCGTCGCTGGTGGCCGCGCAGGCCTCCGTCGATTGGCATGAGCGCGGGCTGGTGACCGGCAGCAACATGCTGGCCCGCTCGGTGGGCAGTGCGGTCGGTGTCGCGGTGTACGGCGCCATCGTCAACAACCTGCTGGCTGCCGGTGGCGGCGTGGCTAGCCCGGCGGCTGCGGTGACCGCCTTCTCCTGGATGTTCGGTGCGGTCGCACTGTCGGCGGCGCTGCTGATCGTGGCCGCGTCCCGAATGCCGCGCGGGGGCGTCGATTCGGCGGCCTACGCGGTCGCTGTCACCGAGGATCCGGTGACGAATCAGGCCTGACGCCGGGGCGTGTCGAGGTGGTCGTCTGGGCCGCCCGCCGCAGAATTGGCTCATGAGCGGATTGCTCGAAGTGGTGGCCCTGCAGCCCGCCGACGCGGAACGCGCCGAGGCCGGCGGAGCTGACCGCGTCCAAGTGGTCGGCACGCTGGACGATGGCGGCTTGTCGCCCACCCCGCAGTTGGTGTCCGACATTCGCCGGGTGACCTCGATCGAGGTGCGGGTGCTGGTGCGGTTACGTTCGGGCTACAGCACCGACGGCGGCGAGGCCGTCCGGCTGCGTGGGCTGATGTCGTCCTATGTCGAGGCCGGCGCCGACGGCATGGTGTTGGGCTTCCTGAATGGCAACGGCGACGTCGACGTGCCGCTGATCGAGGAGTTGGTCGCCGACGGTTCCTGGCCGTGGACCTTCCACCGGGCGATCGACACCTGCTTGGAGCCCGAGCGCGCCTGGCGGGCGTTGGCCGAGTTGAGCCGGCTCGATCAGGTGCTCACCGCCGGTTCGCCGCGCGGCACCGAACATGGGCTCAATGATCTGCTCGCCCGGGCAAAGGCCGATCCGTGGGCGGCCAGCGTGATCATGGTCGGCGGAGGCCTGAAGCCCGAGCATGTGCCGTGGCTGGCCCGGGCCGGCGTGCGCAGCTTCCAGATCTCGTCAGCGGCCCGTCCCGGTGGCTCTTTCAAGGCCTACGTCGATGCCGGCCTGGTGCGCACCTGGCGGACCCTGGTCGACGAGGAGACCCGGCACCGCCTGGCCTGATCAGGCGCTGGCGGCCGACGCGTCGCTGGTGACCTTGGCGGGCTCGACATGGACGAACGTGGTCGTGCCGGGGAAGGCCTCATCCACCGCTCCTTCGACCAGGTCGGCGACGTCATGCGCGCGTCGCACCGTCCAGTCGCCGGGGACCTCCAAAGTGACGTAGACGAAACGCTGCCGACCCGACTCCCGGGTGCGCACCTGGGTGATGGTCATCTCGCAGGTGGTGCACGCCGCGCGGGCGGCCTGAGTGACGATCTCCACCTCTTCCGGCGGCAGCGAGCCGTCCAGCAAGCCCACCACCGAGCGACGCACCAAAGTGAAGCCGGTGAACAGGATGTTCAGCCCCACCAGGATGGCGATGATCGGGTCGAGGATGGTCCAGCCGGTGAGGAAGACCAGGCCGATCGCGACCAGCACGCCGACCGAGGTCCACACGTCGGTGAGCAGGTGCTTGCCGTCGGCTTCCAACGTGATTGAGCGGTGCGTACGGCCGGCGCGCAGCAGCAGCAGGCCGGTGCCCAGGTTCAGCAGGCTGGCGATCGTCGACAGCAGCAGGCCCAGGCCGAGCTGCTCAGGCTCGACCGGGTGAAGCAGGCGCCCGATGGCGCTATAGATGATGGCCCCGGCGGCGATGAAGATCAGCGTGCCCTCGACCGCAGCCGACATGTATTCGGCCTTGCCGTGACCGAAGTCGTGGTTGTCGTCGGCCGGTTTCGCCGACAGCCGGATCGCCCACAGGGCGACGATGGCGGCGACCAGATTGACCGTCGACTCCAAAGCGTCGGACCACAGCCCGACCGAGTTGGTCACCCAGGCGGCAAGGCCTTTGATGATGACGGTGAGGATGGCGGTGGCGATAGACAGCCACAGGAAGCG
>CAZLJN010000272.1:0-3760 GCA_964559815.1 uncultured Propionibacteriaceae bacterium | reverse complement strand
GCTTACCCGGCCCGGCACCCCAGCGCTTCAGCGGGGAGTACATGGTGATGCCGGCGCACAGCAGCGGGGCGGCCTCGTCCAGCCCGATGCCCTCGGGAATGCCGCAGACATAGTCCTGGTCGACGGTGATCGCGGTCGAGTAGCCGCCCTGGGTGACCTCGCCGTTGTGAGCCAGCGAGTTGTAGGTCATCACGGTGCCGCCGGGGCCGTCGCAGAACTGCTCCTCACCGGCGCGGCAGTTGTCGCACTCACGGCAGGAATCGACGAAACAGCCGACGCCCACCCGGTCACCCACCGCGAACTTCGTCACCTGCGAGCCGACGGCGCGCACCACCCCGGCGATCTCGTGGCCCGGCACCAACGGGTAGTTGACCTTGCCGCCCCACTCATTGCGCGCGGTGTGAATGTCGGAGTGGCAGATGCCGGCGTAGGCGATGTCGATCAGCACCTCGCTGGGGCCGGGCTCGCGCCGCTCGATCGTGGTCCGGGAGAAAGCTCCGATGGGTGAATCGATGGCGTAGGCAACGGCCTGGGGCATGACGGGCTCCTGTGACGACGACTGAGCGACTAGTCTCTCGCGCCGATGTTACGAATCGGCGGCGCAACCCCAGTTGTACCCACAGAGCCCGCTCGCCCGCGCCAACCGAAAACGTCGTTATGGGAGCAGAATCCGGCCGCAAAACGACGGTTTCGATTGGCGCTCGCTTTGGGGCGGCACGAACGGCGCCGATAACGACGGTTTCGGTCGGCGGCTGGTCACCCAACGCAGTGGCCCCGTCCGACTGGAGTCGGACGGGGCCACCGAGAGGGTGAGTATCAGCCCTCGTTGCTCAACCACTCGTAGCGCTTGTAACGCAGGTTCGCATCCTCCTGCGCCTGGGCGGCCATCTCAGCAGCACCTTCGGGGTTGCTGCGGGAGACCGTCTTGTAGCGGGTCTCCTTGCCATAGAAGTCGGCCATCGAGGTGCTCGGCGCCTTCGAGTCCAGCTTGAACACCGGCTTGGCACCGGCCTCCGGCTCCGGGTTGTACCGGTACAGCGGCCAGTGACCCGAGGTGACGGCTTCCTTCATGTGCTCGGCCGAATCAGCCAGATCGATGCCGTGAGCGATACAGGTCGCGTAGGCCAGGATCAACGACGGGCCGGGGTAGGCCGCAGCCTCCTGGATGGCCCGGACGGTCTGCACCTCGTTGGCGTTCAACGCGATCTGCGCCACGTACACGTCGCGGTAGGCGTGGGCGATCATGCCCAGATCCTTCTTGCGACCCGGCTTGCCGGACGCGGCGAACTTCGCCGACGCGCCACGCGGGGTGGCCTTCGACGCCTGACCGCCGGTGTTGGAGTACACCTCGGTGTCGAGCACCAGAACGTTGATGTTCTGACCCGACGCGAACAGGTGATCCAGACCACCGAAGCCGATGTCGTAGGCCCAGCCGTCGCCACCGACCACCCACACCGAGGTGGGCACCAGCGCATCGGCGATGGTGGCCAGCACCTCGACACCGGGGACGTCGGCGTGCGCAGCCAGCGCCGCCTTCAGCTCGGCGACCCGCGCCCGCTGCTCGGCGATCGCAACCTCGTCGGTGACCGGGATGTCGTCGGCGCAGACAGCCGCCACGAACTCCTCGCTCAGGCCCAGCGCACCGGCGAGTTCACCGGTGAGGGTGCGAGCCTGCGCGGCCCGCTCGCTGATGCCCAGCTCGAGACCCATGCCGAACTCGGCGTTGTCCTCGAACAGCGAGTTGTTCCAGGCCGGGCCGCGTCCGTCGGCGTTCTTCGACCACGGCGTGGTCGGCAGGTTGCCGCCGAAGATGGACGAACACCCGGTGGCGTTCGCCACGACCATGCGGTCGCCCAGCAGCTGGCTGACCAGCTTCAGGTACGGGGTCTCGCCACAGCCGGAGCAGGCGCCGGAGAACTCAAACAGCGGCTCGAGCAGCTGCGAACCCTTGACCGTGTCGGTACGCACCGTGGTGCGGTCGGTCTCGGGGATCGACAGGTAGTAGTCGAAGCCGATCCGCTGCGCGTCACGCACATCCTCGGCCGGGACCATGTCGAGCGCCTTGTGCGTCGGGTCGGTCTTGGACTTCGCCGGGCAGACCGAGACACACACAGTGCAGCCGGTGCAGTCATCAGGAGCGACCTGAATGGTCAGGCGCGTCCCTTCGGGGAAGTCGCGACCCATGGTGGCCTTGGTCTCGAACTCGGCCGGCGCACCGGCGATCGATTCGGTGGAGAAGGTCTTCATCCGGATCGCGGCGTGCGGGCAGGCCAGGGTGCACTTGCCACAGTCGATGCACAAGCTGGAATCCCACTTGGGCAGCTCGGTGGCCAGGCTGCGCTTCTCGAGCTTGGCGGTGCCGGTCGGGAAGGTGCCGCCGGGCGGCATCGCCGAGACCGGCAGCAACTCGCCCTCGCCGGCGATCAGCCGCTTGACGGTCGCCAGCACCGCATCGGGCGCCTGCTCCACGTCGGACGGCACCGCGTCACCGGCAGGAGCCTCACCGATCTTGACCTTCGACAGGGCCGCGATGGCCGAGTCGATGGCGGCGACGTTGGCCTCGACCACGGCCGAGCCGCGCTTGGCGTAGGTCTTGGCGGCGCTGTCCTTGGCCAGGGCCAGGGCCTCATCCACCGGCAGCACGTCGGCCAAACCGAAGAAGCAGGCCTGCATGACCGTGTTGACCCGCTTGCCCAGACCGGCAGCCCGAGCCACGGTGAGGGCGTCGATGGTGTAGACCTTCAGCGCCTTGGCGATGATCGTCGACTGCACGTTGGCGGGCAGATGCTCCCACAGCTCGTCGGCGCTGTACGGCGCCGCCAGCAGGACGGTCGCGCCCGGCTTGGCGATGTCGAGCACCGGCAGCTGGCTGAGCAGATTGAACTGGTGGACGGCGACGAAGTCGGCCTGCTCGATCAGGAACGGATCGTCGATCGGATCCGGGCCGAAGCGCAGGTGCGACACGGTCGTCGAGCCGGACTTCTTGGAGTCGTAGACGAAGTAGCCCTGGGCGAACAGGTCGGTGTGCTCACCGATCAGCTTCACCGAGTTCTTGTTGGCGCCGACGGTGCCGTCCGAACCCAGACCGTAGAAGACGGCCTGACGCGCCCGGGTGGGCAGGGTGAAGGACGGGTCGGTGCTCAGGCTCAGGTGGGTGACGTCATCGACGATGCCCACGGTGAAGCGACGACGAGCGGACTCGCCGGCCACGACCGCGGTGAGTTCGTTGAAGGTCGCGGCCACGTCGCGCGGGGTGAACTCCTTGGAGCCCAGGCCGTAGCGGCCACCGATGACCTTCGGACCACCGGTGCGGTAATCGGCCAGCGCGGTGACGGTGTCGAGGAACAGCGGCTCGCCCTGCGAACCCGGCTCCTTGACCCGGTCGAGCACGGCCACGGCCTTGACGGTCTCGGGCAGCGCAGCCACGAACTCTTCGGCCGGGAACGGGCGGTACAGCCGCACCACCAGGACGCCGACCTTCTCGCCGTTGGCGTTCAGGTGCTCCACGGTGCTGCGGACGGTGTCGACACCCGAGCCCATGATCACGATCACGCGCTCGGCGTCGGGAGCGCCGTAGTACTCCACCAGGTCGTAGCGGCGTCCGGTCAGCTCGAAGAACTGATCCATCTTCGCCTTCACGATGCCGGGGACGGCGTCGTAGTACAGGTTGGCGGCTTCACGTCCCTGGAAGAACACGTCCGGGTTCTGCGCGGTACCGCGCAGCACCGGGGCATTGGGCTGCATGGCGCGGGCGCGGTGG
>CAZLJN010000271.1:0-3760 GCA_964559815.1 uncultured Propionibacteriaceae bacterium | reverse complement strand
CACCAGCACCAGCCGGTCGCCCTGTTGGGCGGCCGGGCAGAGCTCACTGGATCTCCTGGCCGCCCAACAGGGCGACCGGCTGGTGCTGGTGCTGGGCACGGCGACCGATGACAGCGAAGAACTGGTGCGGCGGGTGTCCGGATTCGTCGACCACTTCGGCGCCGGTCCGGTGGTGGTCGGCCCGATCGTGTCCGGGCTGGTCGAGGCCGCCCGCAGCGCCCGCAGCGCCCTGTCCGGGCTGCGGGCCGTGCGCGGCTGGCCGAGCGCACCCCGTCCGGTCTCCGCCGACCGGTTGTTGCCCGAACGTGCGCTGGCCGGTGACGGTCATGCCCGCCGCACGCTGGCGGTCGAGCTGTATCAGCCGCTGGTGGCCGCTGGCGGCGACTTGGTAGAGACCCTCACCGCCTACGTCACCAACTCCGGCTCGATCGAGGCCACGGCGCGGGAGCTGTTCGTCCACGCCAACACCGTGCGCTACCGACTTCGTCGGGTGCACGAGGTCACCGGCTACTCCCCGACCGACGCCCGCGACGCCTACGCCTTGCACCTGGCGTTGACCCTCGGACGCCTGCACGACTGACCGAAGCCACCAATCGGAACCCCGGTCAAAAGGGTTGATCCGGGGCGGTGATTGTAGGTTTCCCACAAAGTCGGCCCGCGCTATTTCGTGGCGTCCGATGCCGAGGACGCCGGTGAAGTCAGGAAGAGTTGAGCCGTGCTCGCAATCGTCGCGCCCGGACAAGGCGCTCAAACTCCGGGATTCCTCAGTCCCTGGCTGGCCGAGTCCAGAATCGCCGACCGTCTCAACTGGCTCTCCACCGTCGCCGGGATCGATCTGGCGTACTACGGCACCGAAGCGGACGCCGAAACCATCAGGGACACCGCCATCGCTCAGCCCCTGCTGGTCGCCGCCGGCCTGCTGGCCGCCCCGGAACTGTTTCCGCAGCCCGGTGATGGCTTCCAGCGCGCTGGTGTGGTCGCCGGTCACAGCGTGGGCGAAGTCACCGCCGCTGCCGCCGTCGGCGTGCTGTCCGCGGAGCAGGCGATGGTCTTCGTACGCGAGCGCGGACGTCAGATGGCTGCCGCCAGCGCGGCGCAGCCGACTTCGATGATGGCGGTCATCGGCGGCGATCCGGTCGAAGTGCTCGCCGCGATCGATGCCCAGGGGCTCACCGCTGCCAACAACAACGGTTCGGGTCAGATCGTGGCCGCCGGCACCGTCGCGCAACTCGAAGCGCTGCAGGCCAACCCGCCGGCCCGGGCCCGGCTGATCCAGCTGTCGGTGGCAGGCGCCTTCCATACCGTGCACATGCAGCCCGCCGTCGCTCACCTGGAGCGGCTGTCCCGGGCGATCACCACCGGCGACCCGTGCACCCGCCTGCTGTCGAACGCCGACGGCCAGGTCGTGCAGGCGGGCCAGGCGTACCTGACCCGGCTGGTCAACCAGGTCGCCAAGCCGGTCCGCTGGGATCTGTGCCTGCAGACCATGGCCGACCTCGGCGTCACCGGCCTGCTCGAACTGCCGCCGTCCGGCACCCTCACCGGGATCGCCAAGCGCAATCTCAAGGGCATCGAACTGTTCAGCCTGAACACTCCCGATCAGCTGCCGGCTGCGCAGGAGTTCGTCAGCACGCACGGCGCCGACTCGGCCAGCCCGCTGGCTACGGCCCCGTCGTCGACGCTGCTGGTCTCCCCCGGCACGGGCAAGTTCCACGCCGGCGACGGCATCGAAGTGGGCACCCGCCTGGAGGCCGGTCAGCCCGTCGGTGTGGTCTCGAACCCTCGCGACCAGATCACCATTACCACGTCCCACCCGGGCACGATCACCGAATGGCTGGTCGAGGACGGCGCCGAGGTCGCCCCGGGCCAACCTCTGATTCGCCTGTACCCGACCCACGACTCTGCAGGAGCTACTTCATGATCAAGGCCAGCACCGGCGCTCCGTTCGCCCGCATCTACTCGGTGGGTTCGGCCACCCCGTCCCGGGTCATCGACAACGACTACCTGTGCCAGTTCATCGACTCCTCCGATGAATGGATCACCCAGCGCACCGGCATCAAGGAGCGTCGTTGGGTCGCCGAAGGCGAGAACATCGAGACCCTTTCGGTGACCGCGGCCAGCAGCGCGCTGGATCGCTCCGGGGTGGCCCGCGATCAGATCGACGCGGTCATCGTGGCCACCATCTCGCACTACTACCAGACCCCCGCACTGGCCCCGAAGCTGGCGCACCTGCTGGGCCTGGGTGACGTCGCCGCCTACGACATCTCCGCCGCCTGCGCCGGCTTCAGCTACGCGGTCGCACAGGCCGAGGCCCTGATCCGCGGCGGCCAGGCCCATTACGTCCTGGTTGTGGCCGGCGAGACCATCTCCGACATCACCGACCGCACCGACCGTGGCACCGCCTTCCTGTTCGGTGACGGCGCCGGTGCGGTCGTGGTCGGCCCCAGCGACGTCAACGGCCTCGGGCCGGTCGTGTGGGGCTCCGACGGCGCCCAGTTCGACGCCATCTGGATGGACAACGGCATCGCCGGTGCGGTGGAGTCGGGCAAGTTCCCGACTATCCGCATGGACGGCCAGGCGGTCTTCAAGTGGGCCACCGGCTACATCACCCAAGCCACCCGTCGCTGCCTGGACGAGGCCGGCCTCACCCCGGAAGACCTGGACGTGTTCATCCCGCACCAGGCCAACAACCGGATCACCGACACCATGCTGCGCTACCTGAAGCTGCCCGAGCATGTCGTGGTGGCCCGCACCATCAAGACCTTGGGCAACAACTCTGCGGCCACCATTCCGATGGCCATGGATGCGCTGCTCACCAGCGGTGAAGCCAAGAGTGGCCAGACCGCCCTGATCATCGGCTTCGGCGCCGGCCTGGTGTACTCCGGGCAAGTGATCACCCTCCCCTGAACCACCGGCTGCGGCCGGAGCGAAAGCAAC
The DNA here is from genome assembly GCA_964559815.1 of uncultured Propionibacteriaceae bacterium. Taxonomy (GTDB): domain Bacteria; phylum Actinomycetota; class Actinomycetes; order Propionibacteriales; family Propionibacteriaceae; genus Propionicimonas. Next base: position 823 of record CAZLJN010000271.1, on the reverse strand, counting down.
CCAACAAAGAATGGAGAAACAGATGGCCACCACTGAAGAGATCCGCGCTCAGCTCGCCGAACTCGTCAACGAGGTCGCCGGGGTGCCGGTCGAGGACGTCCAGCTGGACAAGTCCTTCGTCGATGACCTCGATGTCGACAGCCTCGCCATGGTCGAGATCCTCGTCGGCTGCGAGGAGAAGTTCGGCGTCACCATCCCCGACGAGGAGTCCAAGAACCTCAAGACCGTCGGTGACGCTGTCGCGTACGTCGAAGCGCACAGCTGAACTGATCGGTGCGATGTGCCCGCCCACCGGCGGCACTGACACCAACTGATCGGGCGCGCCGGGACCGCCACAACTGGTCCCGGTGTGCCCATCCAGGCTCACCATTCCTGACCGACCAACGGAAGCAACCATGACTGAGATCGTGATCACCGGTATCGGTGCCACCACCCCGCTCGGCGGCGACCTGCCCACCACCTGGGCGAACATGCTCGCCGGGAAGTCCGGCGTCGTCCGCCTCACTGACGAATGGTTCACCGAGCTGCCCGTCCAGATCGCTGCGGTTGCAGCCGTCGATCCCAGCGAGCGGATCGACCGGGTCAAGGCACGCCGCCTGGACCGCTCCACGCAGCTGGCTCTGATCGCGGCGCAGGAGGCCTGGACCGACGCCGGTTTCGACTGGGAGGCCGAAGCCGGCAGCCAGGTCGATCCCGAAACCCTGCTGGTCTCGCTGGCCAGCGGCATCGGCGGCCTGCACTCCCTGCTGAACAACTGGGACGCGCAGCGCGACAAGGGCTACCGCCGGGTCAGCCCGTTCACCATCCCGATGCTGATGGCCAA
>CAZLJN010000270.1:0-3767 GCA_964559815.1 uncultured Propionibacteriaceae bacterium | reverse complement strand
GCTGCCGTGATCATCGACCACGATGTATCCCGCTTCGAACAGCGCGTCACATCCAGCAACGCACGCGAGCATCGCAACTCGGTCGAACTGAAGCCTCTCCGGGTCGCTAAGCTCGCGCCGGGGGCGAATGTGAGCGGCCACGAGCAAGTCCACGGGGAACTCCCGGCCGCATAGGTCGCAGCGGCCTGACTCCCTTGAGCCAAGCAAATAGTCCCTCAGGCGTCGTTGTTCGAGTCGCATGCTCGCGAGCCCCACCGCGTCCGTCGCCTCAATCTCGGCCGACCATTCGTAGGGTGCAGGGGCATCGGCGTCCAGCTCGACTGCCGACACGCCCGCGGCGGCGAGCAAACGAAGTGCCAAGTCACGATCCAGAGGCTGGAGATATGCCTGCTTGGAGATCCCGTCCTTTGTGAGCGGGCCATCGATGCCCGGGCCATATGGGATCAACCGGTCGAACTGTTCGCGCGTGAGGTGGAGATCCTTCCGAATCGGCTGTACTTCAACGAGGAAACCATCATCACGATCCCCACCCGGATTTGGGTAACTCGGGGGGCGGCCCGCCCGCACCGCGGGCTTCATGACACGACTCACGGCGCGGACGACGCTTCGGGCGTGATGAAGGACGAGGTCACCGGTGGCCAACTGAAGAATCGGCCTTCTGTGCCAGACCCAAGAGCCGTCCCGATTCTGAATCGTCCAGAGGCTGCCCTCTTCGATGGCGCCCTCGTAGTTGTTGCTTTGACTTACCCACCAGTACTGCATCGGGTCACCGAATCCGTGGATCCACGAGCACTGCGTAGATGTAGGAGGGCCCCTGGAGATCCTGCAGGGCGCCAGGTCCGTCGACGGGCATCCGGGCGTACGCCTCCTCGAAGCTCGACCGGGGCAACACGCGATTCGTCGTCAGCATTTCCACACCGCCGCTGCGCGCCTCGTACCGAAACTCCCTGCCGGTGACTGTCATGAAAGTCTCTCCTGAGTGCTGCCGCACCCTGGCCCATATGGTCGCGAACTCCGTCATGACTCTCATTGTGATTGGCACCTGTTGGGTCTTGTCTAGTGACCCAAGCCCAAGTCGTGCATCCGGCCTTGCCAGCCAGCAACACCGTCCCACCGTTCACCCTGCTCCCGTCGTGGGAGTACTCATCGCCGACATCATGCGGCTCCCTCATTAGGCACCACAGGAGCGGACAGTTCAGGACGTCCTGACACGCAGCGAATCCGAGCTACCGATCCCTGATGTCTCCGGTGAAGGAACCGTCCAGTGCCATCACCAGACAACGGGACGTGTGATCGCCGCGGTTCCAGTCCGCCTCAGCGCTGGTGAACGACAGCAACTGCGTTCCGGGCTTGATGTCGGTCTCTTCGCCGTAGAACGCTCCGAGTTCGGCCTCACAGGCGGTCAGCCCCATTTCGGTTGCCTGGTTCTCACCCGGGTAGGGTCCGGAGCCCGTGTTCACGATGTTGAATACCTGCGCGTTGTGTGCACTACTGCAGGGCACGGCGTCGACCTTGACGACCACGCCGCCGACGGTGGCTGGCAGCGTCAGGCAGTCGCCGATCTGGAGGGACATCGGAGCGATCTTGCCGGCCGCGGTGATCTCGCCGCTCGGTGCGCGTCCGGGTCCTTCAGCCGACAGCAGCGAGAACAACACGATCACGGCGACCAGCCACAATCCACACAGTCCCCACCCGATGAACACGAGGTTTCGACCCCGCCGCAGCCCGCGCCGTATCCGGGACAGCGAAACGCCTCCGAAGATGCCCGCGAAGATGAAGGACCCCAGCACGCCCGCGACGAGAGTCGCAATCGCGAAGCCGTCGGTCGGAACCATCGCCGGGCCCGCTTCCGCCGGCTGCCAGAACTGCCAGCCTTCCGGGGCAGGACCCCACGCCGGATCAGGCCGCCACCCCGGCGGGGGCACCCAGCCGGCGGGCGGCTGCGGCCAGGTCGGTGGGCACACGAACCGGTAGGACGGGCCGGACGGAGACGTCATGCAAGCTCCTCGAAAGACAGCGGATCAGGCCTGAGACCGCGAAACCAACCTGCGGGTGTCGCAGACCACGCTCCCGCACGTCCGGCGTCACTGAACTTAGCGGGCGAAGTCCTCCCTCGCAGGCGAACCTGCGCACCCGTCGGCAGGACGAGTCCGACCTCTCACGCCATATCACTGACCACATCACCGGCAACCCCGACCCCGGCTGCGTCCGCCGGGGTGCCGAGCGTGATCGCCGTCCTCGGATCAAGGTGGACCGAAACCGTCATCGACGACGGTTTCGGTCCACCTTGATGCGTGAATCACCGGTCACCGTGGCAGGACCAGGAGACGAGGCGGTCCCACAGTGAGTGCGGACCGACTCGGCGACCTCACCACAGCGGGTGGACAGCCGACCGCAGCAGGTCGTCGTACACCTCCTGCACGGCGGCATCGAAGGCCGCCAGGTCCCAGCCGCCGTCGATCAGCCCTGCCGCCTCCGCGTTGGCCCTGGCCTGCGCAACGTTTCGGGCACCCGGGATCACGGACGTGACTCCCGGTCGCGACGCCACCCACGCCAGGGCCGCCGCGGGGAGCGACACCTCGGACGGAAGGACGGACGCGAGCCTCGCCGCAGCCTCCAGCCCAACCTCGTAGTCGACTCCCGAGAACGTCTCGCCCCGGTCGAACGCCTCGCCGTGGCGGTTGTAGTTCCGATGGTCGGACGCCGCGAACGTGGTGGCCCTGGTGTAGCGGCCCGACAGCAGCCCGGACGCCAGCGGCACCCGCGCGAAGATGGCGACCCCGGCCGCCTCCGCCGCCGGCAGCACCTCGTCCAGCGGCTTCAACCGGAACGGATTGAGGATGATCTGCACATTTGTCACGTGCGGACGGCTGATCGCCGCCAGCGCCTGCGCACACGTCTCCACCGAGACGCCGTACGCCGCCATCACCCCGTCCGCGACCAACTCGTCGAGAGCGGCATAGGTCTCGTCCGCCTCGATCACCGCGGACGGCGGGCAGTGCAGCTGGACCAGATCGAGCGTGTCCACCCGCAGGTTCTGCCGCGACCGGGTGGTCCATTCGCGGAAGTGTTGCGGCGAGTAGTGCTCCGGCAGCTGGTCGAGGCGTCGGCCCATCTTCGTCGCCACCGTGATCCCGTGGCCCGGCCGTTCGGCGAGGAACCTGCCGATGATCGACTCGCTGCGTCCGTCGCCGTAGACGTCCGCGGTGTCGAACAACGTGACGCCCGCGGCCACCGCAGCGGACAGGACCTCATGCGCCTCCGCCTCGCCGACCTCGCCCCAGTCGCCGCCCAACTGCCACGTGCCGAGGCCGATCACCGACACCTGTCGTCCGGTGCGCCCCAAGGGTGCCTGCAGCATCTCGCGTTCCTCCTCGATACCGGCTCATCCGCATCTCCGGTGACTCTAGTCACCCCCGGCCCGCGACCGCCGGCACGTTCATCGCGCCAGGCTGCGGTAGAACAGCTCCCTGAGTTGGCCGAACACCCATTCGGTGGCGCCAGGGTTCCAGGCGGCCGTGTCCGACATGGTGAAGCCGTGCGCGGCCTCCGGCACGATGACGCTGACGTGCTGGCCCCGCAACTCCGCCTCGGAGTAGCCCAAGATTCGCTCCGCAGCCGGATTCATGTGGGTGAAACAGTTGCGATCGTCGTGCACGATGCAGCCGATCGGCATCCGCTCTACTTGCATCCGCAACCGTTCTTCGCTTTGCCGCAGCGCCTCCTCGCTCCGTTTTCTTTCCGTGATGTCTTGCAAGCTTTCCATG
>CAZLJN010000269.1:0-3786 GCA_964559815.1 uncultured Propionibacteriaceae bacterium | reverse complement strand
GTACTGGCGTAGGCCAGCAGTCGGGCGATGTCCGCATCGGCGAGCGGCAGCTGCAGGACGGCGTCGACCAGGTCGCTGCGCTGGGCCGCGGCCGCCTTCGCGATGAGCATCTTGCGCGTCACCAGCGGCGCCTGCAGGAAGTGCGCGGCGAAGCCGGCGGCGTCCAACTCCGACAGCGGCAGCGCCTTCAAGGCGGCGGCCCGCAGTCGGGGGTTGGCATGGTCGAGGAAGCCGGTGATGCGGGCCACATCGTCGCTGGCTCGGGCCGCGGTCAGTACGAGTCGGGCGTGGTAGTCGCTGGTGGCGGCGAGCCCGTCCAGCAGAGCGGCCAGCTTGGGCGCCCCCGCGTGCTCGCGGGCCAGCAGCACCACGCGACGGGTGCGGGCCGCGTGAGTGTCCCGGTCGAGGTGAGTGAGCAGCGTACGCAGGGTGGGAATCGCCACGGATGGCAGCCTAGGGGCACCGGTGTTCTCGATTCCATGGCTACGGAGGGTGTTGGGCACAGCGGCCAATTTCGAGTGCGGAGCAATCGGCCGTCGGGCGTGCGGAGCGCCGTGACTTCGCCGCCCAGGCATAGCCTGAGTTCATGCGCACGACCACCGAGAACCTGCCCGGCCTGACCATCACCAACCTGTGGCTGGACGCCCCGCTCGACCACCGCCACCCCGAGGCGGAAACGATCGAAGTCTTCGCCCGCGTGGCCACGGCCGAGGGCGGCGCGGACCGGCCCTACCTGGTCTTCCTGCAAGGCGGCCCGGGCTTCGAGGCGCCCCGACCCACCGCGGACACCCCGCCGTGGCTGGCACGGGTATTGCGCGAATACCAGGTGGTCATGCTCGACCAGCGGGGCACCGGACGCTCCACTCCGGTGGGGGTGCAGGTGCGTCGCGACGCGAGCGGACTGACCGCGGCGGTCACCGGACGTCCGGCCGGTCGCGGCATCGCCGACCAGGCCGACTACCTCACCCACCTGCGCGCCGACGAGATCGTCAACGACGCCGAGCGCGTCCGGGAGGCCTTGGGCGCCAAGACCTGGACGGTGCTGGGCCAGTCCTTCGGCGGCTTCACCACGCTGCACTACCTGAGCACCCATCCCGAATCGTTGGCCGGCGCGGTGATCACCGGCGGCTTGAGCGCGGTCGGACGTCCGATCGACGACATCTATGCCACCACCTGGCAGATCATGGTCGACAAGTCCGAGGCCTACTACCGCCGGTTCCCGGCCGACCGTGAGCGGATGCGCGATCTCGCAGGCTATTGCGCTGCGGGCGAGATCACCCTCCCCAATGGCGATGTGGTCTCCCCGGCCCGCTTGCGGACGGTCGGGCAGAAGCTCGGCATGCAGGGCGGCGCCGAGGCGCTGCACTACCTGCTGGGGCTGGACCATCGCTCCTCGGCGTTCTCCCACGATCTGGCCGCCATGCTGCCCTTCGAAGGCCGCAACCCGCTGTACGCGGTGCTACACGAGTCGAGCTACGCCGACGGGGTGGTCACCGGCTGGTCGGCCGACCGGACGATGCCCGACCGGGTGCGCGACGATGTCACGTTGCTGGGCGGGGAGCATCTGCACCGCTCGGTGTTCGCCGAGGACACCGCCTTGGCCGCGTTCTCTGAGGTGGCCGATGTGGTCGCCGGCCACCAGTGGAATCAGCTCTACTTCCCCGAGCGCCTGGCGCAGGTCGATGTGCCGGTGGCCGCCTCGGTCTATTACGCCGACGCCTTCGTGCCGCGCGAGTTCTCGATGGAGACCGCCGCACTGCTACCCGACTGCCGCACCTGGGTGACCAGCGAGTACGAGCACAACGGCCTGCGCATGGACACCGCCGTGATCGACCATCTGCTCGGCCTGCTGAAGGGACGCCGCTGGCTGTGAGGCGGAGCCTCGTGACTAGAGTGCAGGGGAATCCGGCAGGAGAGGAAATCGGAGTGGTCGAACCCCTGACCAGCAACATCGACGATGTCGCACTCATCTTCGAGGGCGGTGGCATGCGTGGGGCCTACACCTCTGCGGTGGTGCAGACCCTGCTTGCCGAGCAGCTCTACTTCGACTGGGTGGCCGGCATCTCGGCCGGGTCGAGTCACCTGGCAAACTACATCTCCCGGGATCCGTGGCGGGCCAAAGCCTCGTTCGTCGAGTTCGCCGCCGACCCGCAGATCGGCAACTGGTGGACGTTCGTGCGCGGCAAGGGCATGTTCAACGCCGAGTACATCTACGAGAACACCTCGGCGCCCGGCCAGGCGTTGCCGTTGAACTTCGACGCCTTCCTGGCCAACCCGGCGCAGATCCGTATCGGTACTTTCCAAGCCGACACCGGCCGCCAGCTCTACTGGACCAAGGACGACACTCCCACCTTGATGGACCTGGTGCGGCGGGTGCGGTCGTCGTCCACGATGCCGCTGCTGATGCCGATGGTGCACCTGGATGGCCACGTCTACGTCGATGGAGCGCTCGGCCCCGGTGGCGGCATCGCGCTGGACGCGGCCAAGGCCGACGGCTTCACCAAGTTCTTCGTGGTGCTCACTCAGCAGCGCAGCTATGTGAAGAAGCCCACCTCGGGGCAGGTGATCTTCGACAGCTACTTCCGCCGTTACCCGGCGGCCGCCGATGCGCTGCGGGAGCGCCATCTGAACTACAACCGCACCCGCGAGGAGTTGTTCGACCTGGAATCCTCCGGTCAGGCCTATGTGTTCGCCCCCGACTCGATGCCGATCGGCAACGGAACCAAGAACGTCGCCCAACTGCAGGCCGCCTTCGATCTAGGGCTCGCCCAGGCGCAGCGTGAAGCGCCTGCGTGGCGGGAGTTCTTGGGACGGTGAGCGCGATAGGGAACCTGCCCTTCCTCGCCCGTGACGTGGTTTCGTGGCTGACCGAGAACAGCATCCGGCTGCCTACTGACGAGCGACTGCGCTGAGTTCCGCGGACGTCAGCAGGAGCTGGCGGCCTTCACCGCACAACCTTCACCGGACAATCTCCAGCGTCACCGTCTGGCCCGCGCGCACTTCCACCACCGAACCGGGATGCACTTGGCGCCCACGCTGGGTCTCCACGACCCCGTCGACCCGGACGGCTCCCGTGGCGATCAGGAACTTCGCCTCGGCGCCGTCGCCGACCACGTTGGCGTACTTCAACAGCTGCCCGAGCCGGATCATGTCTGCACCGATGCTGATCTCCACGGGTCCATTGTGCCGTGATGAGGGGAGGCGCGATTCCCAGACTGGGGTTCGCGGGCCCGGGAGTTCGCAGGTGGGTGCGCGCGCCGGCTTCGCTGGCCGGGGGGCCTGGGGTTCGCAGGCCTGGGGTGCGCAGGCCGGGGGCTCGCGCCGCGTTCACACGCCTCGTTCGTCGGTCTCCGGACCCGGTCGGCTTCGATTCACCCCACCGATCCTCACCGCACCGATCATCAGGGCGCGCGGACCGGCACCCTCGGACTGACAGCGTCGGCATCCCCACGCTCCCTGCTCCCTGGTTCTCGACCCGCCGGCTCCCTGCTCCCTGGTTCTCGACCCGCCGGCTCCCTGCCCCCTGATTCCCGCCTGGCCGACTCCCGACCCGTCGGTTGTCGCCGCAGCGGACCGCGATCGGGTCCGGCTCGCCGGGGTGGTCGGAACTGGGGCAGTCCGTCGTCGGCGATCTCGACTTGCCACTGGTCACGCACCCCGAACTTGGCCGGCTCGACCAGCGCGTGATGGGTGTGACACAACAAGACCAGATTCGACAGCGCCGTCGCCCCCTCGGCCCACCACGGGACGATGTGATGCGCCTCACACAAGGCCGGCTGCAATCCG
>CAZLJN010000268.1:0-3803 GCA_964559815.1 uncultured Propionibacteriaceae bacterium | reverse complement strand
TCGTAGACCAGATGGTGCAGGCCACGTTCCCCGGTGGAACCGATGTACATGCCGGGGCGTTTGCGGACAGCCTCCAAACCCTCCAACACGGTGATCGCTGACGCGTCATAGCTGCCTTCGGCAACATGGGCCGCTTCAGCTGCGGACTGAGTGAGACTGGGCTCGTCGCTCACGTGGTATCCCCTCGGACGTAACAATGGCCACCGTGAAGCGAACACGGCGGCTCAACCCGGAACATCGTTATTCTAGCTGATCCCGCACGATTTCCTGGGCAGCTGAGACCCCGAATCGGCCTCCAGTGGCCCAGAAAGCGCCTCGGGGGCTCAGATCAGGGGCCGGTCCATGTCCGGATACGCATCCTGGGCCGTCAGCGCGGCAAATCGGCGCTCCGGCACGGTTCGCCCGTGATCGGCTCGCCCCACCAACCGGTGCCGAGGTGCGCTGACCCTGGCCGGGGCTGGTTGGGTCTGTTCAGGCCGACGAAATGGCGTCGAAGAACTGCGCCGAAATTCATCGGTTTTCACCCCTTTTGGGTGACTGCGGAACCGTTTCCGGCTTCTCTACGATTCTCCCGTGACGACTTCTACGCCGGTCCGTGCGATCAAGGCAAGAGCGAGATCCCGGGCCGACCAGACGGTCGCCCGCCGTGCGATCGAGGAACCGCCGGCGCCCCCGACCCCCCGCAGTTCGCGGGTGGAGGGCACCGCCGTGCCGGCCACTGCTGCCAATGAGAATGCCTTTGTTGGGCCGGGGATCGGCAAGCCCGAAACCCAGCTGACACTCTCCTTCCTGGCGACCGCGGCCATCGTGTTCGCGTTCACGGTGTTGCTGCCGCTGCTGCTGCGCCTGGTGCGCAACTTCTGAGTTCCGTCGACGGCCGCCGGCTGACACACCAATTCGGCCGCCGGGATCGCCCTCAGCCGTAGGTGTCGCGCGGGCCGCGTCCGGGCACCGAACGCGGACCCTTCTTCCAGCTGGGCGCCTGGGGACCGATCACGTTCACCCGCGTCACCGATCCCTGGCCGAGCGCCTCGTTGAGAGCGGCCACCAGCTGCGGAGCCATCGACCGCAACGAACTCGCCCAGGTGGTGGACTCAGCGCGGACGGTCAGCACGCCGTCGGCGTAATGCTCCGGCTCGCAATGGGCGGCATTCACCGGCCCCACCAAGACCGGCCACCGACTGAGCAGTTGATGGACGCTGAGTTCCTTCGTCCAGCCTTGGGTGTCGGCCACCTGACCGAGAAGTTCGCCGATCGGGGTCGGACCGTCGGTCCGGGAAGCGGGCTTCGCCGGGCGGCGTGGACGAGGCGCAGCACCGCGCGCGGCCCGCGCTATCTGTTTGGCCAGGTCGATCCCTTGGGGATCGTGATCGGCGGTGTCGCTCACAGCGACCATCCTCTCAAACCAGCCTGGGGATTCCACCACTGCGCAGATCGAGGCGAAACGGCCGGTGGTTTGATGGAGGTGCGGGTATCGGACCACCGGTGGGAGACGGTGGGCCCGGATTGGTTTCCCCGGTCGTGAGTGCGGCGCCGCTAGGGGGCGCCGCACTCACCCATTCTCAGCCGCCAGCGGTTCCACCTTGCCGGCGCGCACCGCGAAGCGGCGTCCGGCCAGGACCGATGGGACGTCTGCCGCCACCGCCGCAGTGATCAGCACTTGCTCGGCGTCGACAATGAGCTCGGCCAGTCGAGCGCGCCGGGTCTCATCGAGTTCGGCGAAAACGTCGTCGAGGATCAGCACCGGTTCGATGCCGTCGGCGCGCAACAGCGCGAACGCCCCCAAACGCAGGGCCAGCGCGAACGACCACGACTCACCGTGCGAGGCATAGCCCTTGGCCGGGAGCTCTCCCAAGGTGAGCCAAAGATCATCGCGATGTGGACCGACCAGGCATTGGCCGCGGGCGATCTCGTCATTGCGGCGCTCAGCCATGGTGGTGATCAAGACCTCGGTCAGCTCGGCGACCCCCAACTCGGCGTTGACCGGACTGGATGACCGGTACTCCAGACCGGCGACGTTGTTGGTGGGTGCGAGGTCGGCATACGCCGCCGCGACCAATGGCTGCAAGGCGGTGAGCGTGGCGAGACGGGCCGCGACGATCTCGGCACCGAAGCCGGCCAGCTGGGCGTCCCAGATCTCCAGGGTCGCCACGGCCTCGGCACTCACCGGACGGTACGAGCGGCCCGACAGTGACTTCAGCAAGGTCGAACGCTGCTTCAAGACTCGATCGAAGTCGGCGCGCACCCCGGCCAACCGCGGCCAGCGCGCCACCATCAGCTCGTCGATGAAGCGGCGCCGCTCGCTGGGATCGCCTTTGACCACGGCCAGGTCGTCGGGGGAGAACAACACCACCCGCAGCGCGCCGAGCAGATCCCGCGGCCGCCGCAGCGGAGAGCGGTTCAAACTGGCCCGGTTCGCTCGGCCTGGGGTGATTTCGATTTCCAGCAGCAGGCTGCGTTCGTCGTCTCGTCCGGCCTGCACCCGGGCTCGGACCAGCGCCTTGTCGGCACCGGCGCGGACGAGGGGAGTCTCGGAGGCGACCCGGTGCGATCCGAGCGTCGCCAGGAACTCCAACGCTTCGACCAGGTTGGTCTTGCCTTGCCCGTTGGCTCCGGTGAAAACCGTCACGCCGGCTTCGAGCGCGACGTCGGCGTGCGGGTAGGAGCGGAAGTCGGCCAGGCTCAGATGTGTGACGAACACCGCCCACCCCCGATCAAGGCACCGGACGCGGCAGGCGTTCCGCCCACACGTCCGGCACCGACATCAGGGATCACGCGGGCAGGCGCATCAGCATGATCACGTGCCGGTAGTCGGCGATCGGCTCGCCGTCCATCTCGGACAACCCCATCAGCAGACACGGCTTGCCCGGCGCGGTGAACGAGAACTCCACGTAGGCGGAGTCCAGCGCCGACAGCGCATCGGACAGGTAGTGCGGGTTGAAGCCGGCCGCGGTCATGGCCAGCCCACCGCCGGCGACGTCGACGACGTCGGCCTCCAGGGCCTCGACGGCTTGCGCCTGGTCGCCGGTGGCGGCCTCCAGTGTGATCGAACCTTCGCCGATCAGCATCCGCAGCGACGTGTTGCGCTCGGCGACCAACGCCACGCGCTTCACCGAAGCCATCAGGTCGGCGGTGTTGGCCCGGACGGTGACGGCCGGCTGCACGTTCATCAGGTGCCGCACCTTGGGGAACTCCCCATCCAGCAGCCGGGTGGTGATCTGGCGGACGCCGGCGGTGCCGGTGCCTTCGAAACCGATCAGTCCGTCGCCGGAACCACCAGCAGACAGGCTCACCGTGACCGATTCACCCGAAGTCATCGACTTCGCGGTCTCCGCCAGGACGCGCGCCGGCACCAGAGCGGCACCCTCGGCGCTGCTGCGCGGGTTCCAGTCCAGTTCCTTCAACGCCATCCGGTAGCGGTCGGTCGCCAGCAGCGACAAGGTGGCGTTCTCGATCTCGAGGCGCACACCGGTGAACACCGGCAGCAGCTCGTCGCGTCCGGCGGCCGCGACCACCTGGGAGACCGCACGGGCGAACTCCTCGCTGGGGATGACACCGGTGGCTTCGGGCATTTCCGGCAGAGCGGGGTAGTCGACCACCGGCAGCGTCTGCAGGGTGAATCGCGCGGTGCCGCAGACGAGTTCCATCCGGGTCTCGTCGGAGCTGATCTCCACCGTCTTGTTCGGCAGTGACCGGGCGATGTCGGCGAGCAGGCGGCCGGATACCAGCGCCACGCCCTCATCGGAGACCTGGGCGGGCACGGTGATCTGAGCGGACGTCTCGTAGTCGAAGCTGCTCATCAC
>CAZLJN010000267.1:1520-3805 GCA_964559815.1 uncultured Propionibacteriaceae bacterium | reverse complement strand
CCGGCTGCATCCGGGGGTGCAGCGCCGACGCTCCCAGGTCGAGGAGGCCATGGATGGTCACGAAGGCCCGGTGGTGCTCGCCACCGATTACGTCCGCGCCTACGCCGAGCAGATCCGGCGGCTCTTGCCCGCACCGGTGACCATCCTGGGTACGGACGGGTTCGGCCGCAGCGATAGCCGCGCCCGATTGCGGGATTTCTTCCGTGTCGATCGCCGCCACATTGCCGTCGCCGCCCTGGCAGCCCTGGCCGAGGGAGACGAGCTGCCATCCTCGATGGTCGCCGAGGCCATCGCCCGTTTCGGCATCCACGCCGACGAACCGCACCCCATCAGCCGCTAGGAGGACGCCATGACAGTGGAACGGATCACGGTCCCCGATTTCGGCGGGGTGCAGAAGATCACGGTGGTCGAGGTGTTCATCAAACCCGGCGAGGTTGTCGCAGTGGAAAGCTCGCTGGTCTCCCTGGAAAGCAACAAGGCGGTGATGGAGATCCCCTCGCCCCTGGCCGGCACGATCACCGAGGTGGCGCTCAAGGCGGGCGACGCCGTGGCCAGCGGCGACCTCATCGCCCTGATTGAGGTGGCAGGGGAAGCCGCGCAGCCCACGAGGGCGGCCGAAGCCACACAGACCGAGCCCACGCCACCACTACCGACCGCAACCACAACCAAAGCCCATCCACCTGCCCCCGCGCAACCAGCCAAACCGCAACCGGCGCCGCAACCAGCAGCCACCGAACCGCCCGCCGAGGCGTCGCCGGCAGTCCTGGTGCACGCCACGCCCTCGGTCCGGGCGCTGGCCCGCGAACTGGGCGTCGATCTGACGCAGGTCAAGGCCACCGGCCCCAAAGGCCGCATCCTCAAGGAGGATGTTGCCGCTCTGGTCAAGCAGGTCATGGCCCGGAATTCGGAGACAGCCCCGGCAGGAGGCCTGCCCACGATCCCGCTGGAGGATTTTTCCATCCACGGCCCGGTCGAAGACCAGCCGCTGAACCGCATCCAGAAGATCTCGGGGCCGCACCTGCACCGCAGTTGGGTGAACATTCCCCACGTCACCCATTTCGAGGAGGCGGACATCACCGAGCTGGACCGGTTCCGGCAACAACTGCAGGAGGAAAGCAAGGGTGCGCTCCGGTTCAGCCCGCTGGTTTTTGCCGTGCGGGCAGCGGTGGCTGCACTCCAGGCCCACCCCCTGTTCAATAGCTCGCTGGTCCCGGGCGAAAAGGTCGTGCTCAAGCGCTACTATCACATGGGCATCGCCGTGGATACGCCCCAGGGCCTGACCGTGCCGGTGATCCGCGACTGCGACCGGCTCGGCCTGGGCGCCATCGCCGCCGAACTGGCCCGGCTGGGCGCGGCCGCCCGCGAGGGCAAGTTGACCATCGGCGAGATGCAGGGGGCATCGTTCACCATCTCCAGCCTGGGCGGCATCGGCGGCACCGGTTTCACCCCGATCGTCAACGCGCCCCAGGCAGCTATCCTCGGCCTGTCCACCACGGCGATGCGGCCGGTCTGGAATGGAGAAACCTTCACCCCCCGGCTGGTGCTTCCGTTTTCGGTCAGTTACGACCACCGCATCATTGACGGCGCCGAGGCGGCCCGGTTCTGCCGGACCCTGCGGCGGAACCTCGAAGACCTGAAACGGGTGCTGCTTTAAAACACACCCTATCCACACGGAGACACTCCATGACGCATGAACTGACAACTGGCGTGGCGGTGCTGGGCGGCGGCCCGGGCGGGTACACGGCAGCCTTCCGCGCGGCCGACCTGGGCCTTTCGGTCTGCCTGATCGAGGCGGGCGGACGGTTGGGCGGGGTCTGCCTCAATATCGGCTGCATCCCCTCCAAGACCCTGCTGCACGCGGCCGCGGTGATCGAGGAGGCGCGGGAGGCGGCCGCCTTCGGCGTCGGTTTCGCTGCGCCGACCATCGATATCGAGGCCCTGCGCAATCACAAGGCCAAAATCATAAACCAGCTGACCGGCGGCCTGGACGGCCTGTGCAAGGCCCGGGGCATCACCCGGTTGACCGGCCGGGGCCGGTTTGTCGATGGCCGCAGCCTGGCGGTCGAGACCGAGGGCGGCGAGACCCTGGTCCGGTTTGACGACGCCATCATCGCCACCGGTTCGCATCCCTTTGCCCTGCCGGGCGCGCCGGCCGATCCCCGCATATGGGATTCCACCGACGCCCTGGCCCTGACCACGATCCCGGCGCGACTGCTCATCATCGGCGGCGGCATCATCGGCCTGGAGATGGCCCAGGTGTACCACGCGCTTGGCTCGGCCATCAC
>CAZLJN010000267.1:0-1510 GCA_964559815.1 uncultured Propionibacteriaceae bacterium | reverse complement strand
ATGCAGGACCAGATCATCCCGTCGGCGGACCGCGACCTGGTGCAACCGCTCTTTCTCAAACTGAAGAAGCGCTACCGCATCTTCACCGGCGCCCGGGTGGAGGGCCTGATTGCCGCGCCCGAGGCCATCCGTGTCACCCTGTCCGGCGGCGGCACGCCCGCGACCGATGATTTCGACGCCGTGCTGGTGGCCGTCGGCCGTCGGCCCAACAGTGCGGGCCTGGGCCTGGAGGCGATCGGGCTTGCCCCCGACAGCCGCGGCTTCCTCCCGGTGGATGAACAGCAACGGACTGCTGCAGCGCACATCTTCGCCGTCGGCGACGTGGTCGGCGAACCCATGCTGGCGCACAAAGCCACCCACCAGGCCAAAGTGGCGGCCGAGGTGATCGCCGGCCGCACCTCGGCCTTCACGCCGCTGACCATCCCCTCGGTGGCGTACACCTCGCCCGAGCTCGCCTGGATGGGGCTGACCGAAAAGGAGGCCCAGCAACAGGGCGTGCCGCTCCTGCGAGGCAAGTTTCCCTGGGGCGCCAGCGGCCGGGCCCTGAGCGCCGGGGCCTCGGCCGGGGTCACCAAGGTGCTGTTCGATGCCCGCACCGAGCGCATCGTCGGCGCCGGCATCTGCGGCCTGAACGCGGGCGAACTGATCCACGAGGCGGTGCTGGCCCTGGAAATGGGCGCAAACGCGGAAGACATCTCCAAGACCGTGCACGCCCACCCGACCCTGGCCGAGACCTTCGCCTTTGCCGCCGAAATGGTGGACGGCTCGATCACCGACATCCTGCCGCCGAAGAAGCCGGCGGGAAAGTAGGGCCAGCCATGGAACTGCGCCTCGACACCCCCCTGGACATGCACCTCCACCTGCGCGAGGGAGAGATGCTCGCCCTGGTGGCCCCGTTCAGCGCCGCCCAGTTCGCCGGCGGGGTGATCATGCCCAACCTGCTGCGGCCGGTGGACTCGCTCGCCAGGATACGCGCCTACCGGGCGACCATCGTCAGGGCCTGCGGCGACCATGCCTTCACCCCGTACATGACCTTATTTTTCCGCGACTTCAGCCGCGAAGAGTTGCTCGCGGCCCGGGACGAGATCATCGGCTGCAAGCTCTATCCGGCCAGGATCACCACCCAGAGCGAGGCTGGGGTGAGCGATATTGACCGCATCGGCCCGACCGTGGCCCTCCTGGAGGAACTGGACGTCCCGCTGTTGGTGCATGGCGAGAGCGGCGGCTTCGTCATGGACCGGGAGCGCGAGTTCCTGGCCGTCTACCGCTGGCTGGCCGAGACCTTCCCCCGGCTGCGGATCATTATGGAACACATCACCACCGCTGCGGCGGTGGACTTCCTCGACCGGTTCGAGAACGTCGCCGCCACCGTCACCCTGCACCATCTGATGATCACCCTGGATGACGTCGCCGGCGGCCTCTTGCAGCCGCACCTTTTTTGCAAGCCCCTTGCCAAGACGCCCCGCGACCGCGAAGCCCTGCAGCGGGCAGTGTTTGCGGGCCACCCGCG
>CAZLJN010000266.1:0-3812 GCA_964559815.1 uncultured Propionibacteriaceae bacterium | reverse complement strand
GGCAGTAGGTCAGCGGAATGCTGTAGTCGGCCAGGTAGTACATCAGGTCGCGATCCTCGACCCCGCAGGAGCCGATTCGTCCGACCTTCAGTGCGTGCAGGCAATCCCAGACCACGTCGATGCCGGCTTCGCCTCCCACATGGGCCACGGTGTGCAGACCGTCGCTGCGGGCTTTGCCGAACAATCCGACGAACGGCTGTGCCGACGCGTCCGCCTGGTTCAAGCAGACTCCGACCGCGATCAGCTCAGTACCAGTGGCTTTGGCCTGGTCGTAGGCGGCCTCGGCCTCTTCGACACTCAGGTTCTGACTGAAGTTGAGGATCAGCCCAGTGCTGATGCCGTAGGCCTCTTCAGCTTTGGCCAGCGCTCCGGAGATACCCCCGAGGACCACTTCAGCGGAGATCCCTCGGGAGAGATGGGCGGCCAGATCGCAGGAGACCTCGGCCCGGGTGACTCCCGCAGCCTTGGCCTTGGCCAGGTAGGCGTTGGTGAGTTGAGCGAAGTCCTCTTCGGTCTGCAGGACCGCCATGTTGGCGTAGTACAGATCCAGGTAGTCCTGGAGCTGGGTGAAGCTGAGCTTCTTGGCGAGCTCGTCAGCGTTCGCGTACGGCAGCTCGATGTTGTTCTTTTTCGCGAGCGCAATAGCCAACTCTGGCTCGAGTGCACCCTCGATGTGTACATGCAATTCGGCGTATGACCGCATGTCCCCCTCCTAGCATCAGTGCTTCGATGTTAGACCTCCAGAAGGGGAACGGCACGGATTCGTGAGGAAATCCCTATGTCTCCTGCATTCGCCGAAAGGCGGGGTTTAGTCACCCATTTGGGTGATAGTCATGCATTTCCGCGCCACCCGGCGCGGCTCTGACCGTCAGTCCAGCCGGGTCGCCGGCGATGTAGTCAGCCCGGCCTTCACCCGTTCGGCGTAGTCAGCGCGCAGTGCGGGCAGTTGACTCAGCGGAAAGAACGCCGCCTCGGTGGCTTCGCCATCGGCGGGGTAGGGGTCCCCGCCGGTCCAGCGACAGCGGAAGACGTGATCCAGATAGCGGGTTTGGTCGCCATTGGCATAGGTGACCATTTCGGTCACCGTCACCCACACCAGCTGCTCGACTTCGGCGCCGACGCCGGCTTCCTCTGCGACCTCGCGGACGGCGGTGGTGGCCGGGTGCTCACCCGGATCGACGATGCCGGACACCGGCGACCATTCACCGTTGTCGGCGCGACGAATCAGGAGAACCTCGGTGCCTTCGGTGGACTCTCTGGTCACCACCGCGGTCGCCCCCGTCAGCCATAGCGGACGTGTGCCCACCAGGCTGCGCAGCTCGCGGATGAACTCAGGAGTGGCCACGGCACGAGCTTAGGCGCCGACAAGACTGTGGGCGACCAGTCGAGCATTCGCTCGGCTGGTCGCCCAGGTGTCTCAGCAGGGCCATGGCTGCCCTGCGGCACTGTCTGTGGAGAGCTTCCCCGCTCGGCGGGTGAGTCGGTGCCACCATGCCCCCCGGCGATGGCCCTGCGCTCTCCAGTGCTCTTGGCTTGGTCGGTCCTGATCTCGTTTACCCCCCGGTTTACGTGACCTGGTCCCGTAGTCGGCACCTCCCCAAGAACAACTGAATGCTACCGCCGAAACACCCTCTGAGAACGGGTGAGGAAGTGAGCAATACCACGTAGCGGGGCTGTGGAATAGCGCGGGGACGACGAAGGCCGGGACGCATCGACGTCCCGGCCTTCGCCTGTGGTGGGAGTGCTCAGACCTCGACGATCTCGGCGTCCGCGGCGTTGCGCTTGACCGAGTCGATGCCGGCCTTGGCGCTGCTGGCGCTGCTGTAACCCTCGCCGCCGGTGGCGATGGTCTGACCGTTGGAAGCCTTCAGCCGCCAGCGGTACTCGCCTTTGGCGTCCTTGTAGAGCTCGAATTTCGCTGCCATGACACTGCTCCTTGGTGTGCGGTGAACGCCGATCGTTGCGTTCCCGGCTCAGGCTAGTCGCTGGATGGCGAACTGGGGAGGGTTTGGTGGCACTCCTCACAGAGGCTGCGACGCCCTCGGATCGGCGACCGATAGTGAACATGTGTATGCGGAAAGAATGCTGCCCGCAAATCGAGTCGATGGTCCCCATTCCGGGTGACGAGCGAGACTATTTGCGGCGTATGGCGTGGTGGCGATTACCCGAATTGGCAGAAACTAAATCAAGTTTTTCGCTGCGCGGCGCGCCCGGGCGTCCTGAATTGTGGCGGGTGCTGCCACCTGCGGCCTCGGACAGGGCATCATGGAGGGGTGCCAGGCGATCCCCAGACAGCGACGGCGACGTTGCCTGAACTGACCGCAGCCAACGCGGTCTTCGTGACCGAGCGGATCGCGGTGGGTGGTGACCTCTCGCCGCACTTCGCCACCGCGCGTACCCAGCTCGACGAGTTGATCGCGGCCGGCATCACCCACATCGTCGACCTGCGCTCGGAGTGGAGCGATGAGGTGCTGGTGCAGACCTGGGCACCGCAGGTGACCTACCGGCATCACGACGTCGACGACGCCGGTCAGGTGATCCCCGCAGAATGGTTCACCTCGCTTGTGGAATGGGTCGACGGGGTGCTGGCTGCTGATCCGAGCCACAAGGTGCTCGTCCACTGCCATATGGGCGTGAACCGGGCGCCCTCGGCGGTGTTGGCCATCCTCATCCACCGCGGCTTCGGTCTGCGTGATGCCCTGGATCGGATTCGGACGGCGCGGCCGATCGCGGTGATCGACTACGCCGGCGACGCGCTCACCTGGTATTTGCAACGCACCGGTGCCGACCCCAAGACCCGATCCAATCTGCGGCGGGTGCTGGTGCGCTGGCGCCAGTCGCACGACCTGGACGCCATCGAGGTGATCCGGGCGATCCGCTCCCAGACCAGTCCCAACTCGCGATGGGCCGTCCGGCTGGGGCCCGATGATCCCGAGACGCTGGGCAAGGTGCTCGCTGAAGCCGGGGAGGTGGCCGTCGGGCTCACCGTCGACCTCGATCCGCCGGAGTTGGGCCAGCTCGACGAAGTGCTCTTCCTGACCTCGGCCGGACTCACCGGACGAGCTCTGGTGGTGGGTCCGGCGCAGCAGGTCGAATCCGGCGACTGGATGTTGCCGGTGATGATCACCGAACTCTTCCAGCCGGTGCCGATGACCTGGCCGGCCACGGTGGCCGAATGGTTGGCCGAGCGGGGGCCGAACCCCTTGCTGATCAGCCGGGACGACTACCGAGCGATGACCTCCCGGCAGGCCCTCACTCGAGACTGACGCTCTGGCCGTAGGCCGCAACCTCAGCGTTGCGGCCCCGCGCGGCCAACGTCCGCGCCAAAGCGGCGGCCGAGTCCGGGTCGCCATGGACGCAGTACACCTGCCGCGGCGCCGGGGAGAGCGCATCGAGCCAGTCGACGAGTTCGGAGGCGTCGGCGTGCACGCTGAACTCCTCGTCGATCAGGATCTCGGCCCGCACCGGCACCTCGCGTCCGTGCATCTTCAGGTGCCGGGCGCCGTCGGCCAGCGACCGTCCGCGGGTGCCGACGGCCTGATAGCCGGTGAGCACCACCGCATTGCGATCCTGCGGCAGCAGATGTTCCAAGTGGTGCAGCACCCGGCCGCCGGTGGCCATCCCCGAGGAGGAGATGATGATCGAGGGCGTCTTGGGATTGTTCAGCTTGATCGAGTCTTCGGTGGAGCGCACCTCGTGCAGGTGCGGCAGGTCGACGAAGCTGCCCGCGTCCAGATCTGGGCGCAGCTCATCGGCGAAACGCGGGTCGCGGTAGACCCGCAGCGCCGCCAGCGCCATCGGCGAGTTCACAT
>CAZLJN010000265.1:0-3827 GCA_964559815.1 uncultured Propionibacteriaceae bacterium | reverse complement strand
ATCCTGGAGTCGCTGGAGCGATTCCCCTCCACGCTGCCCACCCGGCGCGATTCGGCGTACGCGGCCTGGGTGTCGATCAGCGTCGGCTGCAACAACACCTGCACCTTCTGCATCGTGCCCGCCCTGCGCGGCAAGGAGACGGATCGGCGTCCCGGCGACATCCTGGCTGAGATTCGCGCGCTGGTCTCCGAAGGCGTCCAGGAAGTGACGCTGCTGGGCCAGAACGTGAACACCTATGGGGTCGAGTTCGGCGATTCGGGGGCCTTCGCAAAGCTGCTGCGCGCCTGCGGCGAAGTGGACGGCCTGGAGCGGGTCCGGTTCACCTCACCGCACCCGGCAGCCTTCACCGACGACGTGATCGCGGCGATGGCCGAAACCCCCAATGTGATGCCCAGCCTGCACATGCCGCTGCAATCGGGGTCGGACACCCTCCTGCGCGCCATGCGGCGCTCCTACCGTTCGGAGAAGTTCCTGGGGATCCTCGATCGGGTGCGTACGGCGATGCCCGAGGCCGCGATCAGCACTGACATCATCGTCGGCTTCCCCGGCGAGACCGAGGCCGATTTCCAGGCCACTTTGGACGTCGTCGCCGCCGCCCGGTTCGCCGCGGCCTTCACCTTCCAATACTCGATTCGTCCGGGAACCCCGGCCGCAACCATGCCCGATCAGATTCCCGCGGCAGTGGTCGCCGAGCGCTACCAACGGCTGGTCGACCTGGTCGGTGAGATCAGTTGGGCCGAGAACAAACACCTGGTCGGCACCCCGGTGGAGGTGCTGTTCGCCGACAACGAGGGCCGCAAGGACGCCGCCACCCAGCGGATGTCCGGACGCGCCCGCGACAACCGGCTGGTGCACGTCGCCGTGCCGGAGGGTCCGCAGCTGCGTCCGCGTCCCGGCGATCTGGCCACTGTCGAGGTCACCTACGCCGCGCCGCACCACCTGAATGCCGACGCGCCGCTGACCGACCTGCGTCGCACCCGCGGCGGCGATGCCTGGGCTGCTGCCCACGAACAGACGGCGCCGTCCGGCGTGCCGCTCAGCCTGACCCGCCGAGACTGACGACCCGCCGAGACTGACGACCAGCAGAGTCTGAGAACGAGCCGAGGGGCCGGCATACCTGCCGGCCCCTCGGGTTCGTCGTTGTCGCGGGCCTGTTGCCCGCTCAGATCGGTCGATCCGGATTACTGGCTGTCGCCACCCACCTGTCCCTTGAGGAAGTCCTGGGCCTGGTCGACCTGCGCGGTGTATTGGCCACCGGTCTGGGAGTCGATGAAGTCACCGACGGCGTCGATGCCTTGCTTGACCTCAGTTTCGTGACCCTCAACCGCGTCCTTGATCTGTTCGACGATATCCATAGGTCTCCTTCCTCTCCTGGGCGCCAGGCGGGTCCTGGGGCACTTCCATTGTGTCCCTCAGCGCAGCGAATTGCAGCCATCTGACGCACGAGATTTGCGCACGAGTCACGGAATTTCGGCCCGGCCACTGTCGGGGCGGCGCCGGTTGGGCGGCGACCCCCATCGCAGGGGAGAATGCAGGGGTGAGTGAACTCCCGGTGCTGGCCCTCAACGGCCCCACCGCCAGCGGCAAGACCGCCGTGGCGGTTGCGGTGGCCCACGCTTTGGCCGCCGACGGAGTCGCCGCCGAGGTGGTCAATGCCGACTCGATGCTGGTCTACCGCGGCATGGATATCGGCACCGCCAAGCCCACCCTGGCCGAGCGGGGTGGCATCCCTCACCATCTGATCGACATCCTCGACGTCACCGAGACCGCCTCGGTGGCCGACTTCCAGGGCCGGGCGCGCGAGTGCATCGCCGACTGCCGGGGCCGGGGCGCGGTGCCGATCCTGGCCGGTGGTTCGGCGCTCTACGTGCACGCCATCGTCGACGAGTTCGACTTTCCGCCCACCGACCATGCCGTCCGGGCCCGACTGGAGGCCGAGCTGGACGAGCTTGGCGCTGCGCAGCTGTATGAGCGGCTGCAGACGCTGTCGCCCCCGGTCGCGGCCGCGATCCAGCCCGGCAACGGACGCCGGATCGTCCGCGCGTTGGAGGCATTGGAGGTGACCGGCGAGTTCCGCTCCGAGTTGCCGCAGTGGCGCTATGCGCTGACCAATGTGCTGCAGTTCGGCCTGGACGTGCCCCGCGACGTCCTGGACGCCCGCATTGATGCCCGGGTGGATCAGATGTGGGCCTCTGGCCTGGTGGACGAGGTGCGGGCGCTGGAAGCCATCGGTCTACGCGATGGCCGCACCGCGTCCCGGGCGATCGGGTATCGGCAGGTGCTGGCGATGTTCGACGGTGAACTCACCGAGGCCGAGGCACGTGCGGCCACCGCCCAGGGCACCCGCCGGTTGGCGCGTAAGCAGTTGGGCTGGTTCCGCCGCGACGATCGGATCGTCTGGGTTGGCGCCGACGAAGCGGCGCAGCGCATTGCGTCGGCGGTGCGAGCTAGGCTGCTGCAGGCAGATCAGGAGGTTGGCAATGCGCACGATCGAGTTCGCTAAGGGGCACGGCACCCGCAACGACTTCGTGCTGTTCGTCGACCGTGATGGCCTCATCGAGTTGAGCGATGCCGAGGTGGCGTTCGTCTGCGATCGCCGTGCCGGCATCGGCGCCGACGGCATCCTGCGCGCGGTGGATTCGGCGCTGATGCCCGGCTACGCCGGCCAGCCCGGCGAGTGGTTCATGGATTACCGCAACGCCGACGGCTCGGTGGCCGAGATGTGCGGCAACGGACTGCGGGTCTTCTTGCGCTACCTGGCCGAGGAGGGGCTGGTCGACGCCAGCGCCCCGGTCACGGTGGGCACCCGCGCCGGTCGGCGCACCGGCCAGTTCCTTCCCGACGGACGGGTGGCGGTGACCATGGGCCCGGCGACCACCGGCGAGGAGGTCGAGATCACCCTTGCTGGACGCACCTGGCCGGCGACCGCGGTCGATGTCGGCAATCCCCACGCGGTGGTGCGGTTGGAGCCGGGGACGGATCTGGCCTCGCTGCCGCTGGCCATCGCGCCGGTCTGGGAACCGGCCCGCGCCTTCCCGAACGGGGTGAACACCGAGTTCGTCCTCGACCGTGAACCCGGCGTCATCCAGTTGCGCGTCTACGAGCGCGGGGTGGGGGAGACCCAGTCCTGCGGCACCGGAGTGGTGGCCGCGGCCGCGGTCAGCGTGCCGGGCGGCACTTGCCGGGTCCACGTCCCCGGTGGCGAGCTGGACGTCGACCTGACCGGGGCCGAGGCGATCCTGACCGGCCCGGCCGAGATCGTTGCCCGGGGACGGATCAACGTTCCGCGCGGATCGGCCTGAGGTGGCGATGGACGACTACGACCTCGACGATCCTGAGATCGAGGGTTTCGACGGCGACCAGCTGGAACTCGCCGAACGGCATTCGCTGCGGCGGGTGGCCGGCATGTCCACTCAGCTGGCCGACATCAGCGAGGTCGAATACCGCGACCTGCAACTGGAACGGGTGGTGCTGGTCAGCGTCTGGACGACTGGTTCGCAGGTCGACGCCGACAACGCCATGGCTGAGTTGAAGCTGCTGGCCGAGACCGCCGGCTCCGAGGTGCTCGAAGGGTTGGTGCAGCGCCGCAAGGCCCCGGATCCGGCCACCTTCATCGGCCGGGGCAAGGTCGAGGAGGTGCGGGAGGTGGTGATCGCCACCGGCGCCGACACCGTCATCTTCGACGGCGAGCTCGAACCAGCCCAGCTGCGCAACCTGGAGGACCGGGTCGGGGTCAAAGTGATCGACCGGACGGCGCTGATCCTCGACATTTTCGCCCAGCACGCCAAGAGCGCCGAAGGTAAGGCCCAGGTCGAGCTGGCCCAGCT
>CAZLJN010000264.1:0-3866 GCA_964559815.1 uncultured Propionibacteriaceae bacterium | reverse complement strand
GGCGGTGGGAGTGGCGAAGCAAAGCATGAAGACGAGAGAAATCCCCGCCAGCAGACGAAGGGCGAACCCCCGGCCCGGAAAGTTCCCGGCCGAACGTGCTGGCACGCCAAGTCGCACAACTCCCCCCTCTACCTGATCAGCACCGCCATGCCGACCCCCTCCAGGTATTGGCACTAATCTGCCAGAACACCTCGCCACCAGCACATCGAGCTACTAACCTGTATCAAGGCATTGGGGTTCGGCATTGATCCTGGTCAACGCCAGCGCCCCCGTTCGGGTACTGGGGCTGGAGGAGTGGTGACTGTCGACGAGGCGGTTGCAGGCCACGCGTTGCGGAGCCTGCGACTGTTGCTTGAGGCGTATGCGGCCGCCGAACTGCCGCAATGGGATCTGTTCGCGGCCAATGTGAAGATGGTGCGCGTAGAGCCTGGGAACATCTTGTTTTCCGCCGGCGAGATCCACCCCTACGTCTACTTCGTCCAGCACGGCCTGCTGAAGGCCCAGATGAGTGTGGAAGGCGGACGTCGGCAAGCGACGGTCTTCTTCCCGCAAGAGGGGGATGTGCTGGCCTCGATGACCGCCCTGGGCATGGAGGGAGTGCGCAGGGCGGCAATTCGTGGCCTGCACCCCCGCTCGGCGACCATCCAGGCCGCGGTCGAGGCCGAGACCATCCACACCGTCAAGGCATTGGAGTCGAGCCTGCTGGCGCGGGTCAGCTTCCGCGTCATCGATCACCTGGCCACCCAGCACCTGTCCTGGGCACGACTGATCGCGGCGATCTCGGTGATGCATGCCACCACCCTCCAGGCCGATGTCGCTTGGCTTCGCAGCACCCCGGAGCAGCGGTATCGCACCCTGCTCATCGAACATCCCGGGCTGGTCAACCGCGTCACCCAGCGCGATCTGGCGAACTTCCTCAACATCACCGATGTCGCCCTCAGCCGGATCGCCAAGAGGGTGCGCAATGAAGTCACCGATGACGACCAGGACGCCCTCGACGCACAGGACTCCAAGGAACTCGGGCCGGCCACGGTGAGCTGAGCCGCGAATCCGGCGACAATCGTCCCTTTTCCCGGTGAGGCTCTTCCCTGCGAGGCCCCCTGCAACATAGGTTCGTTGCCGATGTCCGGATCGAACCAGCCACGATCTGCGCAGGCCAGCCGATGACCACTTTGGTGTGGTTCCGTCGCGACCTCCGCACGACCGATAATCCGAGCCTCACCGCCGCTGCCGCGCGCGGTGAGGTTGTCGCCTGCTATGTCCTCGACCCCGCGCGGATGGCCGCCGAAGGTCCCACCAGCACCGGTTGGCTGGCCGCCAACCTCCGCGCGCTCAACGCCGCCTTCAACGGACGGCTGTGCCTGCGGTTCGGAGCACCGCAGGAGGTGATCCCCGCATTGGCGGCAGAGGTCGGAGCGGCGGTCGTCCAGGTGGCCGCCGAATGCGAACCCGCCACCGCCATCAGCGATGCCGCGGTGCGCGAAGCCTTGGCGCGCAACGGCATCGCCTGGCGGGAGATCGGCTCTCCGTACGCGGTCACTCCCGGCAAGGTCACCACCCGTGACGGCGGCGGCTTCAAGGTGTTCAGCGCGTTCGCCAAGTCGTGGCAGGCCCATGGCTGGCCCGATCCCGCGCCGGCGCCGGCGTCCCTGACCTTGCGCGCGGTTGCCAGCGACCCGTCGGCCTGGCGGAAGGTCGACACGGCGGTGGCCGCCTGCCCCATCGAATTGCCCCCGGCAGGCGAGGACGCCGCGCTGCACCTGTGGCGCAAGTTCGTCCGCAAACGCCTGGACGACTACGCGATCATGCGCGACCGGCCCGACTCGTCCGGCACGTCGTGGCTGTCGCCGTACCTGCGGCTCGGAGTGATCCACCCCCGCACGCTGCTGGCCGACCTGGCCGGTCACAGTGGGTCCGGAGTGGACCGCTTCATCGCTGAGCTGGCCTGGCGGGAGTTCTACGCCGACGTCGCCTGGCGCAACCCCGGCTCGCTGGAGGCCGACCTCAACCCGCTGCCGATCGTGTACGACGAGCCGGGCGCCCAGTTCACCGCCTGGTGCGAGGGACGCACCGGCTACCCGCTGGTGGATGCCGGTCAGCGGCAGCTGCTGGCCACCGGCTGGATGCACAACCGCGTCCGAATGATCAGCGCCAGCTTCCTCACCAAGGATCTGCATGTGTGGTGGCGCCATGGCGCCGACTTCTTCGCCCGTCACCTGCTGGACGCCGACACCGCGTCCAATGTGCACGGCTGGCAATGGGTGGCCGGCACCGGCACCGATGCTGCCCCGTACTTCCGGATCTTCAATCCGATCGCCCAGGGCGAGCGCTTCGATCCCGACGGCGACTACATCCGCAAGTGGATCCCCGAGCTGGCGCACCTGCGCGGCGCGGCCGTCCATCGTCCCTGGGAGTCGCCGGACGGCTACGACCGCGGCTACCCGAAGCAGATCGTCGACCACGAGACCGAGCGGCTCGAAGCACTGGCCCGCTATCAGGCCAGCAAGGCCGGCTGAACTCTCGCCGCGGGAAGACCAGGCAGCTCCGCTAAAAAGCCGTTGATCGTGCGCCGTCCATCGGCGCTGCCTCCCTACCGTCGGTCACGGCGGAGGGGACATCTGCGCGATCAGTTGCGCGGCCGCCACTCAGGGGGCCGTGATGACTACTCACCCACAGACGACGATTCGGCGGGCGCGCCGTGGCTTGGCGGCGTTGCTGGCAGGCGTGGTGTGCGCCGTGGCCGCTCCCCCGGTGATCGCCTCGGCCGCACCGCCGGTCGCCTTCGCCGACAGCAACCTCGAGGCGAAGGTCCGCTCCCAGCTCGGCATCGCCGCACCCACCCCTGTGACCACCGACGACATGCTCTCCTTGACCTCGCTCAACATCTACGACTCGGCGATCACGTCGCTGGAGGGGCTCCAGTCGGCGACCAATCTCGACACCCTGATCGCCTCGACCAATCCCGGGCTCACTTCGGCCGCGCCGATCGCGGGGTTACACAAGCTCACTTACCTCAACGTGGGCTGGTGTGACCTGCAGAGCCTCGCCCCGCTCTCGGGCCTCACCAATCTCGAGACGCTCCTGGTCGACCACAACGTCGACGTGACCGACCTGTCGGCCGTGGGCGGCCTGACCAAGTTGACCTCCCTGGGCATCGGCCAGTTGGGCGTGACCAGCCTGGAGCCGCTGTCGGGGCTCACCGCTCTGACCTACCTGGATGCCGGCTACCTCGCGGTCACCGATCTGACGCCGCTCGCGAGCCTGACCGAACTCGTCCAGTTGAATCTCTACAGCGACACGGTGCTGTCGGATCTCTCGCCACTGTCGACACTGACCAAGCTCAACTGGGCCAACTTCTCCGACAGCGAGGTCTACGACCTCACCGGTTTGGAGAATCTGAATGCAGCGCCGGGCACGATTCACGTGCACTCCGCCTGGCTCGACCTCACGCCCGGGTCGCCGGCCACGCAGATCGTGGACACCCTGACCGCTCGCGGGTACACCGTCGATGTCTCATCCCAGAAGGCCGGCGGCGTGATCACCGGCACGGTCACCGACACCGGCGGCACCCCGCTGGTCGGGGTGACCGTCGCGCTCAGTGGCGGGCCGCGAGCCGTCACCGACGTCAGCGGCAACTACACCATCGGGCTGGCGAAGCAGCGGCATTGGACGCTGGCTTTCACCAAGGCCGGCTACACCGCGAAATCCACCGAGATCGACGTCCTTCAGGGCGGGACGACGACGGCGAATGCCAGCCTGTCCCCGGCCCCCGGGACGATCAGCGGGACGGTCTCGGCCACCAGCGGAGCCCCCGTCAGCGGCGCCACGGTCACCCTCGACGGCACCCCCGCCACCACCACCGCAGC
>CAZLJN010000263.1:0-3869 GCA_964559815.1 uncultured Propionibacteriaceae bacterium | reverse complement strand
CCCACGACCCCCACGGAGCCCCGATCCCCGACCCTGACGGACGGATCCCGCCCGATCACAGCCAAGCTCGCAACGAGGCCGAACCCGGCACCTCCGTGCAAGTGCTGCGCGTCTCGGATCGCTCGCCCGACATCCTCCGCTACCTCACCGGACACGGAATCTCGGTCGGTACCAGACTTACCGTCACCGACGTCAGCCCCGCGGCTGCGGCCGTCCGGGTCACCGTCGACGACACTACGATCGACCTCGGCCTCCCGGCCGCCATTGCAGTACGCGTCAGCCCCCGAACAGACCCAGAAGCACACACCCCTGGTCCCGCCTAGGTTCCGCCAATGAAGGGCCTCGGCATGGACAGCGCTCAGCCGGGGCTCACGGGAGCACACAGAGAGCACTGCACATGGCTTATCCCAGCAATCAGCCGGACCCAGACAGCAGGACGGACAAGACCTCGCCCGCGCCGCCGGTCACCTACGCTGAGCAGCTCAGCTGCCAAGCAGGACGACCCGCAGCGCTGCTCGGCATCCTCATCGCGTTCGCGTTCTACTTCACTCTCACGCCATGGATCTCGCTGGCGATCACCGCCGTCTCCCACTACGTGACAGCACCCGACGTGCCTTTCACCGACTTTCAGAGTTATGCCGCCAGCTACCAGATACCCACCGGACTCGCGGCGAACGGCATCGCCATCGCCGGGCTGCTCCTGTGCTGCTGGCTCCTGATGACCCGACTCCACCGTGCCCCGCTTGGACAACTCTCCTCGGTGGAACAACGTCTGCGCCGCGGCTATCTCGGGATATGTCTCGGGATAGCGACCATCCTCATCCTTGGCGGGAGCTTGCTGGTCGGCTACCTCCAAAGCCAGCCCTTCCAGTTCGCGCCGCAGCCGCAGTGGTGGAGCTTCCTTGTCGTCGTGGCAATCGTCACCCCGTGGCAGGCCGCAGCCGAAGAGTACCTCTTCCGCGGCTACCTACTACAGTCGATGACCAGACTCACCGCCAACCCCTGGATCGGGGCCGCCGCATCGTCACTCGTGTTTGCCTCACTCCATGGCGTCCAGAACGCCGCACTGTTCGTAGACAGACTCGCTTTCGGGCTGCTCGCCTCGACCCTCGTGATCCTCACCGGCGGTCTCGAAGCAGGCATCGCGGCTCACATCATCAACAATGTCGGCGCCTACTCCATCGCCGCAATGACCTCCAGCATCGCGCAACTCCGGGCAACGCAGGCGATCTCATGGACCGACGCCCTCACAAACATCACCATCTTCGCCGCCTTCGCCACGGCGGCGACACTCGTCATACGACTACACCGGCTACCCACGAGGATGGATAACGCGGACGCGTCATAGGCCCAACCCCTGTCAACGACTCCCAAACAGGCAACAAAGCGCGCTACCCCACACCTCTCAATCACCACCCACACCGCGGACCCCAGCACGCCGAGCGCCAACGGGCTCCTACTGCTCGCTGCCTGGCCGACCTACGAACGCAGGATCACCGCATCGGGGACACCCCCGCCGCTCACCCAGCGGAGTGATCGCGGCCGGCGGTCGCGTAGCCTCCGCTACCCAAGCGGCGAGAACGCTGACACGGCAGTCAGTGCGATCGCCGCTTGTAGAGGCAGGACCCCATTGCCAAGCGCCATCAGTTGCTGGTTCGGCGGAAGGCCATGTCGTGGATCGGAGAGCCAGGCGGTAGGGAGTCCCATGAGCCACTCCACGAACTCCGGTGCTGGACGCGGGCCATTCTCGTTCCTCAGGAGTGCGGGCGCTGGTGCGACTCGTCCGGTGATGTGCTCCCAACGAGCCACGGCGTGGGCATAGCGTCCCCAGCGGTGAAGATGTCCTCGGTCAGCGACCACAACGTCGCCGAGTCGCTGTGCCTGCTGAGCGAGCCATCCGGTCCGTGGAGCGCGAGGTCGATGATCTGGTGCGAGAGTGCGATCGTGCCCCGTCTCGCCTTCACCTTGTCCAGGGTCTCTCCACCTCGAAGCGAGTCCGACGCGAGCGGGGTTCGGAACAGCGTCTTGACGCTGGGCCAGGAGGAAGATGCGGAACCGGGGGTGAGGAGCGCCGACAAGGGAAGCAGGTAGACCGACCCATCGTGCATCCATCCGCAGGTCGGCCAAATCGCCGAGTACGGCGCCGGCTGCTCGTAGAGGTCGAGTTGCGCTGTCTCCCAGATGCCACGGGTCGGGCTCCAGAGCGCGAAGGGCTGTATCGTCGGGGGTTGCTGCGCAGGGGTTGCGCGGGGCATTGTCGTCTCCTTCGGTGATCGGTCGGATGGCTGGGGACGAGAGCAGACCGCGGACGTTTTCGATGACGACCCATTGGGGTTGCAGCACTTCGATGGCTGTGCCCATGTGCGCCCATAGACCTGAGCGGGTTCCGGGTGCGAGACCGGCGCGCTTGCCGACGGTGGACACGTCTTGGCAGGGGAAGCCGCCGATCAGAATGTCAACGGGCTCGACCTGCGACCAGCTGATCCTTGTGATGTCGCCCAGATTCGGGGCGTCGGGCCAGTGGTGGGCGAAGACCCTGGCCACGGGCTCATTGATCTCAGAGAACCAGACGGTCTCTCCGCCGAAGACATGTTCGACAGCGAGGTCGAGGCCGCCGTATCCCGAGAAGAGCGAACCGATCCTCAGCGGACTCGCGGGATCGGTCGGTGTGTCGTGCATGAATGCTCCGGCTGACGGGATGATCCCCGGCCAGAACTCGCGTGAGTCGTGTCGCCGGGCTGGTCACCTGTCAGGTGCACCACTACGTCGTGCTGACCTGTCCTCGCGGTCGCCGGCCCAGTGCCATCCAGTCCATCGACCAGCAACGTCCATTCACGACAGCCCGCACTCAGGAAGCTCCGCCACACCCTGCCTTTTCTGAGCTGACACGCCTCTTGCAGGTCGAGGTCTAGGGCCCTGTGGCAGCAGAAGTCACAGGAGGCTGGCGCTCACCTGCCCGGCAGGACCGGGAGGTGGGCATGACGGTTTCCATGCGGGTGATGTCGGCGGGCGATGGCTACAGGTACCTGCTGCGGACGGTCGTGGCCGCTGACGGCGATCGTCCGCTTTCGACGCCATTGACGCGCTACTACATGGAGGCAGGAACACCGCCTGGCCGTTGGCTGGGTGACGGCGTGGCCTCGCTCGGCGACGGTGAACTGGCTGTCGGGGATGTGGTGTCGGAGGCGCAGCTTCAGCTGTTGATGGGCATGGGCCGTGATCCGATCAGCGGCGATCCGTTGGGCTTGGCGTTCCCGGTCTACAAGACGCCGGCGGAGCGGATCGAGGCCCGGATCGCTGATCTGGACCCGGCGTTGTCGCCGGGTCGCAAGGGTGAGGTGGTCGCGCAGATCGTTGCCGAGGAGGCCGCGCGGGGTACTCGGCGGGCGGTGGCCGGGTTCGATTTCACGTTCAGCATCC
Source organism: uncultured Propionibacteriaceae bacterium (assembly GCA_964559815.1). GTDB lineage: Bacteria > Actinomycetota > Actinomycetes > Propionibacteriales > Propionibacteriaceae > Propionicimonas. The sequence continues at coordinate 449 of CAZLJN010000263.1, read as the reverse complement.
CGAAGTCCGCGAGCGTGTTGTGGGCGGTGGCGGATGCGGGGGTTCAGGCGTTGATCGGTGAGGCGCATCATCGTGCGGTTGCGGAGGTGGTTGCGTTCATGGAACGCGAGGTTGCAGCCACCCGCACCGGTGCAACCGCCGGGGACGGCGCGGTTGCACAGGTCGATGTCACCGGGCTGATCGCGACGGCGTTCGACCACTTCGACTCCCGCGCCGGCGACCCCCACCTGCACACCCACGTCGTCATCAGCAACAAGGTCCAGACCGCGTTCGACGGCAAATGGCGCAGTCTGGACGGGCGACCGATGCACGCCGCCGTGGTCGCCTTGTCGGAGCTGCACGAGGCGGTGTTCGCCGACCACATGACCCGCACCTTCGGCGTCGAATGGGAAGCCCGCGACATGGGCCGAGACCGCAACCCGGCCTGGGCGATCAGCACGGTGCCAGAA
>CAZLJN010000262.1:0-3874 GCA_964559815.1 uncultured Propionibacteriaceae bacterium | reverse complement strand
TCGCCCGTCCGCTCGATGATCGGGGACGGGCCGAGGCCAAGGCGCTGATCCCGCTGTTGGACGCCTATGGCGTGGCCCGGGTAGTCAGTTCCAGTGCCGAGCGCTGTGCGCGGACCGTGCGTCCCTTCGCGAAGGCGCGCGGGCTGGAGGTCGACCTGCGCGACGAACTGACCGAGGAGGCCGGGGCGCCGCGGCCGAAGAAGGTCTCCGCCCTGCTGGCCGACCTCGCCCGCGACACCGCCGCCAGCGGCGTCCCCACCGTGGTGTGCGGGCATCGTCCGGTGCTGCCGGCGATGTTCGACGGCGTCGGCGTGAAATCGGCCGCGCTCAGTCCGGCCGCCGCCATGGTCGTCCATCTGGACGCCAATGCCACCGTCGTCGCGGTGGAGTTGCATCACCCCCAGCGCTGAGACGAATCGATCTCAGCGGGGAGCAGCGGTGCTGGCCCGAATCACCAGGGTCGGTTCCAGCGTGATGTGTTCTGCGGTGCGGGTCCCGGACTGGATCATGTCGAGCAGCAGTTCGACACTGAGCCGACCGATCTCGTCGAAGTCTTGGCGAATCGTGGTCAGGCCCGGAGTGAAGAAGGCCGCCATCGGGTTGTCGTCGAAGCCGACGATGCTGATCTCGCCGGGGCAGGCCCGTCCACGCTCATGGGCGGCATGCAGGAAGCCGAGTGCCATCTCGTCGTTGGCGCAGAAGACTGCGGTCACGTCCGGGTCTTCCAGCAGTCGCCCCGCAGCCTCATAGCCGGAGGCGGCACTCCAGTCGCCGTGGATCGGCTCGATGATCTCGGCACCCGCTTCGGCCAGAGCACGACGCCAGCCGGCTTCACGCTCGACGCTCTCGTACCAGTTGGTCGGACCGGCCAGGTGATGCACCGTGCGGTGCCCCAGCCCCAGCAGATGCTCGGTGGCTTTGCGGGCGCCAAGACGCTGATCGACCCCCACCAACGGGTAGTTGTCCTGGATCCCGGCATGGATCGCGACCATCGGCGGCAGGCCCGCCGGGAGCGCTTCGGCGTTGGCCGTCATGCGCGGCTGCACCAGCACCACACCTTCGCTCGAACGCGACCGCATCAGGTCGGCACCCCGCGCAACCGCATTGGGGCCACCCTCGGTGAGGTGGGTGATGGTGACCGCGTAGCCGCGGTCGTGGGCGGCGATCTCGATGCCGTGCAGCGCGGCACTGGGACCCCACAAGGTGGTGTCCTCGGTGAGCACGCCGATGGTGCGTGACCGGCCGCTGGCCAGGCCTTGAGCCATCAGGTTGGGACGGAAGTCGAGTTCGCGCATCGCCGCGAGCACACGCTCGCGAGTGTCCTCGGCGACGCGGGCCTGCTGGTTGATCACCCGGGACACCGTCATCGCCGACACTCCCGCGCGCCGGGCCACGTCGGTCACGGTCGGCACCCGACGGCCTGGGGTCGGGCGTAACTGGCCGTCTTCCATGCACTCAGCGTATTGCACCGGCCGCCGACGGCGCCCACACCGGGCCGCCCGGCGGTCAGGGGGACCTCGCCTGGTGAGGGCTGGTTTTGGGCCAGAGTTCACCCGGCGTTCACCAAACGGCCCCGGGACGCTCATTCGTCCCCCCTAGCGTCTTCATCAGAGCCCAGTGCTCACCGATGACGAACACAATGACCAAAGGACTACCTTGAAGATCAAGCTGATCACTGCCGCCGCCCTGGTGACCGCCTCGGCCCTGGCGTTCGCTGGCTGTGCGGCCAACGAAGGTGGCGCCGCCACCAAGACTCTGACCGGTAAGGGCGCCTCGTCCCAGAAGGCCGCCCAGGAGAAGTGGGTCGCCGCCTTCCAGACCGCCAACTCCGGCGTCACCGTCAACTACGCTCCCGACGGCTCCGGTGCGGGCCGCTCGGCCTTCGTCGCCGGCGCCGCTGCTTTCGCCGGCTCCGACCGTCCGTTGAAGGACGAGGAGATGGGTGCGGGCAAGTTCGCCGGCTGCGCCGCCGACTCCAACGCTCTCAACCTGCCGGTGTACGTCTCGCCGATCGCCGTCATCTACAAGCTGGACGGCGTCGACTCGCTCTCGCTGGATCCGGCCACCGTCGCCGGCATCTTCACCGGCAAGATCACCAAGTGGAACGACCCGGCGATCGTCAAGCAGAACCCGAAGGCCAAGCTGCCTGACCTGGCGATCACCGCTGTTCACCGCGCCGATGATTCCGGCACCACCAACAACTTCACCGACACGCTGAACCAGCTGGCCCCGACCGTCTGGGATCAGCCGGCGAGCGACACCTGGCCGGCCGCTTTCGCCGGTGAGGCCGCCAACGGCACCTCCGGTGTGGTCGGCGCCGTCTCCGGTGGCACCGGCACCATCGGCTACGCCGACGCGTCGGCCGCCAAGAACGTCGGCATCGCCGAACTGGTGGTCAATGGCAAGGCGCTCAAGCCCGAGGCCGCTGCCGCGGCCGCGATCCTGGATGCCTCCAAGGTGATCCCCGGACGGGCCGCCAACGACCTGGCCTACAAGCTGGATCGCACCGCTGAGGGCGCCTACCCGGCCGTCCTGGTCTCCTACGCGATCGTGTGCCAGACCTACAAGGACTCCGCCACCGCCTCGCTGGTGAAGAGCTACGTGGGCTACATCGCCTCGGCCGATGGCCAGCAGGCAGCAGCCACCGCAGCCGGCTCCGCGCCGCTGTCGGCGGACCTGCAGGCCAAGGTGAAGGCCGCGGTCGACTCGATCAAGTGAACCGCTGAAACCGTGGGCGCCGGTGGGAAACATCCCTCCGGCGCCTTCGGTCGGCCTAGCCTTACCCCTACCTGCAGAGAGCGAGCCTGATGAGCACCACTTCGGCCCTGCCCGACACCGGCACGTCGCCGTTGCCGACCGTCGACCCACGCCGGGTCGGCGATCGTGTCTTCGGCGGACTGGCCGCCGGGTCCGGGATCATGATCCTGGTGATCCTGGCGATGGTGGCGGCCTTCCTGCTGGTGCAGGGCGGCCCGGCCCTGTTCGCCGATCCGGCCAAGCTGGTCAGCCAGGGCTATGGCGAGTTCGCCTCGTGGGTGGCGCCGTACGCGTTCGGCACGGTGTGGGCCGCCATCCTGGCCTTGGCGATGGCGGTGCCGGTAGCGATCGGGATCGCCCTGTTCATCACCCATTACGCGCCGCGGCGGATGGCCACCCCGCTGGGCTACCTGATCGACCTGCTCGCCGCGGTGCCGTCGGTGGTCTTCGGCTTGTGGGGCGCCGACCTCCTGTCCCGCTCGGTGCGCGGTCTCTACAGCTGGCTGAACGACAATCTGGGCTTCATTCCCCTGTTCTCCGGCCAGGTTTCTGGCACCGGACGCACCATCCTGACCGCCGCCGTGGTGCTGGCGGTGATGGTGCTGCCGATCATCACCAGCCTGAGTCGGGAGGTCTTCTTGCAGACCCCGCGACTGCATGAGGAAGCGGCCCTGGCCTTGGGCGCGACCCGCTGGGAGATGATCAAGATGGCGGTGCTGCCGTTCGCCCGTCCTGGTCTGGTGGCGGCGATCATGCTCGGTCTGGGACGCGCCCTGGGTGAGACCATGGCGGTCACCATGGTGCTCTCGGGCGGCAAGAACATCACCTTCCAGGTGCTCACCAGCGACAACCCCAACACCATCGCGGCCACCATCGCGCTGAACTTCCCTGAGGCGTTCGGCCTCAAGACCAACCAACTGATCGCCGCCGGCCTGGTGCTGTTCGCGATCACCTTGGCGGTCAACACCATCGCGCGTTGGATCGTCTCCCGGCGCGCCGAGTACTCCGGAGCCAACTGATGACCACCATCAGCCAGTCGATGGCCCCCGGCCAACTGACCGCCGGACGCCTGCCGAAGGTGGTCGTGCCGGCCCTACTGGTGGGCGCCGCGCTGCTC
>CAZLJN010000261.1:0-3882 GCA_964559815.1 uncultured Propionibacteriaceae bacterium | reverse complement strand
GGGACGTCCGGAGCGGGGCCGAAACCGGCCGAAACGTGCAGCCAGGAGCGCGAGATCTGGTGGCTCGGATCTGTAGCCAGCAGCCTTCAATCCCGAAGCGTGCAGTGGTGCTGTCACGACCATCACCGGGGTCTGGTGACGTGGAAGGGTCGAGCCCGCGCCGGCCGTCTGCGGCGTGGTAGCTGCTGGGCTACGGCGGCTTCTGCCCCTAGTGGCACTCAGGTTGAGGGAGAACGTGGCTCTGCGGGCAAGTGAAGAAAGATGTTCAATGGCACGAATATCGGCAACATCGATGGCGTATCTTGCGCTGGTGGAGACTAAGCGAGGCATTCGATCCTGTGATAGCTCGAGTGTGCTCCATTCGCCACAAATCGTTTGTGTGGGGATTGGGACCGTGCAATCCGAGTCGGCATGTTGCGCGGGGGTGGGGCTAGTATCAATGTCATTGTTCCCCAAGAGATGGAGAGTTCATGCGTGACTTGAGATTGCTCAAAAAGGCCGTCGCGACTGTGTGCGCCTCAGGGGTGGTGCTGGCGGGCACATGGCTGTCCGCGCTTCCTGCCGAAGCTCAAACCTTGGCCTATGACGGTAAGTACTGGTGGGAGACGTCATGCAATGACGGCAACCCGGTCTACACGAAGACAATTCCGAACACTCAGAGCACGGCCCGAGTCATGCTGTTCTATTCGAAGAAGTGCCGGACGGTGTGGGCGCTCCTCGACTATCGGTCGCCCTACCCGGTGGACCCGAACAAGCTGAAAGTCTGGGTTCATCGCAACAAAGACGGCAAAGAGTACACGGCTTCCTCCTATTGGGAGGAAGGCGGCAGTGGCACGGGCCGATGGTCCAGGATGCTCAATGATGCAAACCTCAGCTCATACGCTGCCGGTTCATACAACGGTGGAACTGTCGTGAAGACTCCGTCCTACTGAGAGCGGAACGGTGGGGGATAGCTGACGCTCGCCCCCAACGCTGAGACCGAGGTGGGCTCTCCCGTGGTGACGGGAGAGCCCACCTCGGCTTTCGCCGCCTGCAGGCGGGTGGCCTGAGCGTGCGCCTCAGACCGCGCGCAGCGTCAGAAGGGTCACTTCCGGCGGACAGGCGAAGCGGTACGGGGCGTACGGGGAGGTGCCGAAACCGGCCGAGACGTGCAGCCAGGAGGTGCCGTGGGCCGTGGAGTGGACGCTGGCGCCCTTGGCCTGTTCGGTGGGCAGATCGCAGTTGGTGACCAGTGCTCCCCAGCCGGGAACGCACACCTGGCCGCCGTGGGTGTGGCCGGCGAGAATCAGCTCCACGCCGTCGTCGGTCATCGCGTCCAGCACCCGCTGATAGGGCGCGTGGGTCACGCCGATCGACACCATCGCGTCCGACGATGCCGGTCCGGCCACCGCCGAGTAATCGTCCAACCCCAGATGGGCGTCATCAGTGCCGCGGAACTCCAGCTTCACTCCGCGCACGTCGATGGTGGCCCGGTGGCCGTTCAGGTCGTGCCAGCCCCGTGAGACGAACGCGTCGCGCAGGTCTTCGGTCGGCAGCGCCTCCCGATCGGCATGGACGCCGTCGCGGCCGGTGTCGCCGGCCAGATAGCCCAGCGGATTGAGCGGCTTGGGGCCGGTGTAGTCGTTGGACCCGAACACGAACACCCCGGGCACGTCGAGCAGCCGTCCCAGGCTGGTCACCAGCGGATCAAGCGCGGCACCCTGAGCCAGGTTGTCGCCGGTGTTCACCACCAGGTCCGGCTCCAGTCCGGCCAGGGCTGAAATGAAGCGCAGCTTCGAACCCTGCCGCGCCATCAGGTGCGCGTCCGACAGGTGCAGCACACGCAGCGACGGCGAGCCCGGCGGCAGGATGTCGAGCTGAACCCGGCGCACCTTGAACGAGCGGGACTCGACAACCACCCCGTACGCCACGCAGGCAGCAGCCGTCCAGGCCAAGGCCTTGATCAGTCGTGGCGCCACGGCTACTTCTTTCCCGGCGGACGGACCGGCGTGGCCGGCGGGGCTCCCGGCGGGGTCGGGGCAGCGGGCTTGGGCCCCTTCGAGATCAGCACGCCGATCGAACTGCCCTTCGGCGCCTGGCCACTGAAGGAGGTGCCCACCAGGCCACCGGCCGGAACCGTGTCGGAGTACACGTTCTTGGTGTAAGTGGCGAAGCCGGCCGCGGTCAGCCGCTGACGACAACTGCCCGGCCCCATGCCCGCACAACTCGGGACGGAGACCGAGTCGCCGGCCAGCACCGAGGCTGGCGGATCGACGAACTGGGTGTGCTTCTCAATATCGTCCAGAGCTGCCCTCATCGACGGCTGCAGCAGCTTCTGACCGGCGTCGGAGCCATAGCCGCTCAAGAGAGTATGAGAAGCAGGCAGGCGCAGATTTCGGAGGTTTCCGCGGTGCGCATTCCAGAACTTCTTGTAAGAGCCGTTGGGGTCGACGGCCACCATGGCACCGACCGCCAGATCGGGGGTGTAAGCGATGGCCCATTCGGCCGCGTTGCCCGGCACCGTACCGGTCTTGCCGGCCAGTCGGTAGCCGGGGATCTGGGCCTGCCGCAGGGTGCCGTTGTAGATCGGCCCTTGGAAGACCTTGTTGATGGCGTCGGCGTAGCTGGCATCGATCACTCGGGTGCACCCGGCGGACGGCACCGCGAAGCTGGTGCCATCGGCGGCCGTGATCGACTTCAGAATCACGGGCTCGCAGTGCACCCCGCGGTTGGCCATGGTTGCGTAGGCGCTCACCAGCGACAGCGGAGTAATTTGAGCCGCGCCCAAGGTGAACGACGGAATCCACTGGTAGGTCTTGACGATGTCCTCGCCGATAGCCGACTTCAGACCAAGTCGCACGGCCATGTTCACCACGGGACACATACCGACGGCCTGTTCCAAGGCGGCGAAGTAGTTGTTGACCGAACTCGCCGTTCCGCGCCACATGTCAAAGCTGCCGACTTCGCTCTTGGTGCCGGTCACCGGCCATTTGGCACCTTGGACGAAGGGGCCCGAACAGCTTCTGAACGTCTCGCCCTTCCAGTCCTTCTCGTAGGGAACTTGGAAGCTGGTGCCCGCACCGAAGCCGTTCTCGAGCGCAGCGGCCGCGACGAACATCTTGAACGTCGACCCGCCTTGGACGCCGTTGGAACCACCCATCTCGCCGCCGACTGCCTCGTTGTAGAAGGTCTGGCCCTTCTTGAGGCCCATCTGCTGTCGGTTCTGCGCCATCGCGCGAATCAGACCCGTCTTCGGTTCGAGCATCACGATCACCGAGCGGACCGGGTCCTTGCCGGAGATCGTCTTACGCATCCGCTCCTCGGCGATCTTCTGGGCGCGGGGATCGATCTGGGTCTGGATGGTCAAGCCACCTCGGTAGATGCGGTCCTTGCGCTCTTTCTCGGTGGCGCCCAGGCTCGGGGTGTTCTTGATCAGCGTGTTGAAGGCGTACTGACACACGAACGGATGGGGCGAGTTCGCACAGCCGGGGCGTTGGTCGTTCATCTTCGTCCGGTCGAACGGGACGGCCTTGGCAGCGGTCGCCTCGTCGGCGGTGATCACATTCAGCGACGCCAGCCGATCCAGGACGTCGTTGCGGCGGCTGATCGCGACCGGCTCCGAGCGTGCCGGGTTGGAGTTCGGGTTGCGAACCTGGCCGGCCAGCATGGCCGCCTGGGGCAGGTTCAGATCCTTGGCCGACACCCCGAAGAAATGCTTGGCGGCAGCCTCCACGCCGTAGGCGCCATCGCCGTAATAGGCCATGTTGAGGTAGAACTCGAGAATCTGGTCCTTGGAAAACTTCTTCTCCACCGAAATCGCGTACCGCAATTCGCGAACCTTGCGGGCGACGGTGTTTTCCTTGGCCGCCATCTGGGCTTCCTTGTCGCCGCTGGCCTCAGCCT
>CAZLJN010000260.1:0-3897 GCA_964559815.1 uncultured Propionibacteriaceae bacterium | reverse complement strand
GTTGCCGGTGCCCTTGAACTCCTCGAAGATGACCTCGTCCATCTTGGAGCCGGTCTCGATCAGCGCCGTGGCCAGGATCGTCAGCGAGCCGCCGTTCTCGATGTTGCGCGCGGCGCCGAAGAACTTCTTCGGCGGGTACAAGGCCGCCGAGTCGACGCCACCAGACAGGATTCGGCCCGAGGCCGGCGCGGCCAGGTTGTAGGCCCGGCCCAGTCGAGTGATGCCGTCGAGCAGCACCACGACATCGCGGCCCAGCTCGACCAGACGCTTGGCCCGCTCGATGGCGAGTTCGGCGATGGTGGTGTGGTCGTCAGCCGGACGGTCGAAGGTGGAGGCGATGACCTCACCGCTGGTGGTCCGCTGGAAGTCGGTGACCTCTTCGGGACGTTCGTCCACCAGCACCACCATCAGGTGGACCTCCGGGTGGTTGGCCGTGATCGCGTTCGCGATGGCCTGCATGACCAGCGTCTTGCCCGCCTTGGGCGGGGAGACGATCAGACCGCGCTGGCCCTTGCCGATGGGCGAGACCAGGTCGATGATCCGCCCGGTCATGTTCAGCGGCGTGGTCTCCAGGCGGAACCGCTCAGACGGGTAGAGCGGGGTCAGCTTCTGGAACTCGGGACGATCCTTGGCCTTGGCCGGGTCGTCGGCGTTGATGGTGTCGATGCGCACCAGCGGGTTGAACTTCTCGCGCCGCTCGCCGTCCTTGGGCGCTTTGATCGCGCCGGTGACGATGTCGCCCTTGCGCAGCCCGTACTTGCGGACCATCGACAGTGAGACATAGGCGTCGTTGGAGCCGGGGAGGTACCCCGACGTCCGCACGAAGGCGTAGCTGTCCAGGACATCGAGGATGCCGGAGATCTCCAGCACCACATCGTCCTCATTGAGCACCGGCTCGACGTCCAGCCGCTCCAGGCCGGCCATCCCGCCGCCGGGGCGACGACGGTTCTGCTGCTGGCGGTCGCGGTTGCGACGACGACGGCTGCGCCGGCCCTGGCCGGAGCCGAAGTCGTCATCGTCACGCGAAGACTGCGAGGACTGCTGCACGGGCTGGCTCTGCCGCGGCTGCTCGGCGCGCGGCGCTTCGGCCTCGCCACCACCCTCACTATTGCGATTCCGCCGGTTGCGGGAGCGCCCGCCGTCACCGGCCTTCAGCGCCTCCAGCCGGGAGGCGACATCGTCGTGGCCACCCTCGGTACGCGCACCGTCGGAGTGGGCGTCCGTGCGCGGCTCCGCAGAGGCAGGCTCGGACGCCTTCGGTGCGTCGGTGGGCAGTTCGGGTTGCGGGGCGCGCTCGCGGCGCGGGCGGCGCTCGCGTTGCTCTCCCCCGCCGGTCTGGGCGGACTTGATCGCCTCGATCAACTCACCCTTTCGCATGCCGGTTGTGCCCTTCAGCCCCATGGATGCGCCGAGTTGCTTCAACTCAGGCAGCAGCATGGACTCCACGCGCGCCTTCTTAGGCGTCTGAGGGCTGGAGGATTCGACAGTGTCGGTCACAGGATTCCTTTCGGAAAAGGCGGTCCACCGGTCCCCTCGAGGCGGGCTCGCCCACGTCCAGTCGTTGGACGGTTTGGGATAACTTCCAGATCAGAAATCTGCGATGTTTCGACCTAGGTCCTCGAGACCGAGGTTCACTACCGGGATTTCTTGACGAGGCGTGAGAACCTCGCGCTCGTCTCGCCCGATCTGGGGGCGTGCGCTTTCAAGCGCGCATTCACTGTAGCACCGGGGAGCGGCCAGCCCCTATTCGACCCACTCAGCGAGGCAGCGCCTCGGCGAAGGCGACCCGCAGTTCGGCATAGTCGGTGACCACCGGGAACTGCGGGAACTCGGCGATCACATTCGCCGGCGGCCGGAACAGAATCCCGGCATCAGCCTCGCCGAGCATCGCGGTGTCGTTGTATGAGTCGCCGGTCGCCACTACCCGGAAGTTCAGCTGGTGAAAAGCCTGCACCGACGCCTTCTTGGCATTGGGCTGACGCAGCGAGTATCCGACGACGCGGTCGTCAGCGATCTGCAGCTTGTGGCACAGCAGCGCCGGGTAGCCCAGTTGCGCCATCAGCGGCATGGCGAACTCGTAGAAGGTGTCGGAGAGGATGACCACCTGGAACCGCGCCCGCAGCCAGTTCAGGAAGTCGGCCGCACCTGGCATCGGCCCCATCTCGGCGATGACGGCCTGGATCTGGCTCAAGGTGATGCCCTTGTCGGCCAACACCTTCAGCCGATAGGTCATCAACTCGTCGTAATCGGCGATGTCGCGGGTGGTCACCCGCAGTTCGGGAACGCCGGTGGCCTCGGCCACCCGGATCCAGATTTCTGGAACCAGCACCCCTTCAAGATCCAGGCAGGCCACGTCCACGTCAGTCCCCTTCTACCCGCATCAGCGCAATGCCGGGCTGCACCGTCGGCATTCGATCCAGATCGGCGATCGCCCCAGCCACTTCGCGATGGAAGGCCAAGTGGGTCATCACACCCAGGCGAGCCTGCTCGCCCACACTCTCCTGCCGGACGGCCTGTAGCGACACCCCGTGCTGAGCGAAGGTGGCCGCCACCTGGGCCAACACACCCGGCTCGTCGTGCACGGTCAGCGAGGCGTAGTAGCGCGAGCGCTCCAGGCCGGCCTCGGTGATCGCTCGGCCCGAGTAGGTCGACTCGCCCGGCCCGCGGGCGCCGCGCACCCGGTTGCGCGCCGCGGTGACCAGGTCACCGAGCACGGCCGAGGCAGTCGGCGAACCGCCAGCGCCCTTGCCCATGAACATCAAGCGTCCGGCGTTGCGAGACTCGATGAAGATCGCGTTGTAGGCGCCGGGGATCGAGGCCAGCGGATGGGTCAGTGGCACCATCGTGGGGTGCACGCCGACAGCGATGGTGCCGTCCTCGCTGAGCGCGCAGCGCGCCAGCAGCTTGATCACGCAGCCCATCTCCTTGGCCGCGTCGATATCGGAGGAGGTCACCGAAGTGATGCCCTCACGGGTCACGTCGGCCAGCTTCACCCGGGAATGGAATGCCAGGCTGGCCAGGATCGCCGCCTTCGCGGCGGCGTCGAAGCCTTCGACATCGGCGGTCGGATCGGCTTCGGCGTAACCCAGCTGCTGGGCCTCGGCGAGCACCTCGGCGAAGTCGGCGCCGTCGGTGTGCATCTTGTCGAGGATGAAGTTGGTGGTGCCGTTGACGATGCCCATCACCGTGGTCACTTCGTCGCCGACCAGCGACTCCCGCAACGGACGGACGATCGGGATCGCGCCGGCCACGGCGGCCTCGAAGTAGACATCGACCCCGGCCGCTTCGGCCGCGGAGTAGATGGTCGGCCCGTCTTCGGCGAGCAGCGCCTTGTTGGCGGTGATCACCGAGGAGCCGGCGTTGATGGCGGCCAGCAGCAAGGTGCGGGCCGGCTCGATGCCGCCCATCAGTTCGATCACCAGGTCGACATCGGCCCGCGATGCCAGGGACAGCGCATCGTCGGTGAGCAGCTCCCGGTCGATGCCGGGACGCTCCTTGCCGAGGTTGTTGACCGCGATCCCGACCAACTCCAGCGGACGTCCGATCCGGGCGCGCAGATCCTCGGCCTGAGCCAGCAGTTGGCGAGCCACCTGCGAACCGACCACGCCGCAGCCCAGCAGCGCCACCTTCAGTGGCGTCGACTTGCCCATCTCATGCCTCGCTCTTCAGCCCGGCGTCCAGCGCCAGGAGATCGTCCATCGTTTCGCGTCGCAGCACCACAGTGGTGCGGCCGTCGCGGACTGCGACCACCGGTGGCCGCGGTGTGTGATTGTAGTTGCTGGCCATCGAACGGCTGTACGCACCTGAGGCCGGCACCGCCAGCAGGTCCCCGATGCCGACATCGCCGGGCAGGAACTCGTGGCGCACCAGGATGTCGCCGCTCTCGCAGTGCAGACC
>CAZLJN010000259.1:0-3902 GCA_964559815.1 uncultured Propionibacteriaceae bacterium | reverse complement strand
AGTCGCTGGGCGCGATCGTGCGGGCGACCGACCTGCGCGCCGAGGTGGCCGAGCAGGTGCAGTCGATGGGTGGCGAGTTCCTGGCGGTCGAGGCCGAGCAGCAGAAGTCGTCCGACGGCTACGCCAAGGAAGCCAGCGACGCCTACAAGGAAGCCGCTGCTCAGCTGTACGCCGATCAGTGCAAGGACGTCGACATCATCATCACGACCGCGCTGATCCCGGGTAGGCCTGCACCCCGGCTGATCACTGCCGAGATGGTGGCCACGATGAAGCCGGGGTCGGTGATCGTCGACATGGCCGCCTCCAACGGTGGCAACGTCGAAGGTTCCCAGCCCGACAAGCTGGTGGTGACCGAGAACGGCGTGAAGATCATCGGCTACACCGATCTGGCCGGGCGCCTGCCAACGCAGGCCTCCCAGCTGTACGGCACCAACGTGGTGAACCTGTTCAAGCTACTCACCCCGAACAAGGACGGCGACGTCACCCTCGACTTCGACGACGTGGTGGTGCGCGGCATGACCTGCACCAAGGACGGCGAAATCCTGTGGCCACCGCCGCCGGTGACGGTCTCGGCCGCCCCGGCCGCTGCCGCTGCCGCGGTCGTCGAGGTGGAAGACCCCGAGGTCAAGGCGCTGCGCCTGGCCGCCGAGGCCAAGACCCGTGGCCAGCGCAACCTGGTGATGTCGGTGATCGCCGCGATCCTGGTGATCCTCGCCGTCACCTTCTCCCCACCCAGCTTCGTCGGCGCCTTCACGGTGTTCGCATTGGCCGTGGTGGTCGGCTTCTACGTGATCAGCGGGGTGGCGCACTCGTTGCACACGCCGTTGATGGCGCAGACCAACGCGATCTCGGGCATCATCCTGGTCGGTGCTGTGCTGCAGCTCGGCTCGACTGATGTGGCGGTGCTGGTGATGAGCTTCGTCGCTGCCACGATCGCATCCATCAATATCTTCGGTGGCTTCCTGGTGTCCTACCGGATGCTCGGCATGTTCAAGAAGGGGGCCTGAGCATGCTGCTCACCGCTGAAAACCTCGATCACCTGATCAAGGGCGCCTACATCGTCGCTGGGGTGCTGTTCATCCTGTCGCTGGCCGGTCTGTCCAAACAGACCACCGCCCGGATGGGCAACATCGCCGGCATGGTCGGCATGGTGCTCGCCCTGCTGGCCACCATCGGTGCATCGGTCTACGACTCCTACCTGGCCGCAGCCGATCCCGATCCGGCCATCCAGGCCACCCGGCTGTCGCCGATGATCACCTTGGCGTTGATCCTCTCCGTGCTGCTGATCGGCGCCCTGATCGGCACCCCGATCGCCCGCAAGGTCGAGATGACCCAGATGCCGGAGCTGATCGCCATCTTCCACTCGTTCGTGGGTATGGCGGCGGTCCTGGTCGGTTTCAACTCCTTCGCCGTTCCCGGTGAGGGCGGCGGCACCGTCCACCTCGTCGAGGTGGCCTTGGGGGTGCTGATCGGCGCCTACACCTTCACCGGCTCGATCATCGCCTACCTGAAGCTGTCGGCAAAGATGAGTTCCGCGCCGCTGATGCTGCCTGGACGCAACATCATCAACCTGTTCGGGTTCGCAGCGTTCTTCGGTCTGATGATCTGGTTCGTGATGGTCGGAGAGTCCAACCCGACCGTGGGCTGGGCGCTGATCATCGCCATCGCGGTGATCGGCTTCGCGTTGGGCTACCACATGGTGGCGGCGATCGGCGGCGGCGATATGCCCGTCGTGGTGTCGATGCTGAACTCTTACTCCGGTTGGGCCGCGGCCGCTGCCGGCTTCATGCTCGACAACAACCTGCTGATCATCACCGGTTCGCTGGTGGGTTCTTCGGGTGCGATCCTGAGCTACATCATGTGCCGGGCGATGAACCGCTCCTTCATCTCGGTGATCCTGGGCGGCTTCGGTTCCGAAGGCGGGACGGTCGCCGCGAGCACCGAGGAGCAGGGCGAGCACCGCGAGATCGACGCGGCCGGCGCTGCCGACATGCTGTGGAACGCCCGCTCCGTGATCATCACGCCGGGCTACGGCATGGCCGTGGCGAAGGCGCAGTACCCGGTCGCAGACCTCACCGCCCAGCTGCGGGCGCACGGCGTCAACGTGCGGTTCGGGGTGCACCCGGTGGCCGGACGCCTCCCCGGCCACATGAACGTGCTGCTCGCCGAGGCCAACGTGCCCTACGACATCGTGCTGGAGATGGACGAGATCAACGACGACTTCGCCGACACCGACGTGGTGCTGGTGATCGGGGCGAACGACACCGTCAACCCCGCCGCGCTCGACGACCCGTCCTCCCCCATCGCCGGCATGCCGGTGCTGGAGGTCTGGAAGGCCGAGAACGTGATCGTCTTCAAGCGGTCGATGGCCACCGGCTACGCCGGTGTGCAGAACCCGCTGTTCTTCAAGGAGAACACCCAGATGCTGTTCGGCGATGCCAAGCAGCGGGTGGAGGACATCCTCCGGGCTCTGGAGAGCTGACCCACTCTCTCAACGCCCCCGGCGGCCGCCTCGTGCGGCTTCCGGGGGCGTTGTGCGTTCAGACCTTGGGCGGCGTGATCGTCACCGGTTCGTTGAACTTGCTCATCACCGTCGACGTGGTCACTGTGCCCTTGCTCACCTTCACCGAGCTCACCGCCTGGTAGACCCGCCCGTTGGCGTCGATCCAGACGTCCCAGTCGAAGGTCTTCTCTGCCGGGTGGAAGCCGGTGCCGTACATCTTCTCCATGGCGACCGCGTCCATGGTGACCCGGTAGTGGGTGCACGCGAATCCCCCTTCAGGAAGAGCTGAGTAGCTCCTGGCACTGTCGGAGTCGTCGCGCCCGTTCGCAGGTCAGCCCTCCTGATAGTCCTCCGGGGCTTTGATCGATACCGGCTTGTTGTAGTCACCCACCGTGAACTCCGTCTTGAGCTTCAGCGAGGGCATGTCCATGCTCAGCTTGCGCAACCGGTTGTCAGCATCGATCCAGATGTCGTAATCGAGCGCATCGGCTTCAATGCCGGTCTTGCCGAAGACCGCTGGATCCATCGTGACTCGGTAGTGATCGGCAGTCAGCCCGTCGACGGTGTCGGGACCCAACGGCGTGATCGCCTTCAGGTAGTTCCGTGATCCCACGATCGCCGCCACGGGGTCCACCTGCTGGTCGGTGGGGTCACCCGACTTGTACCAGGTCCCACCCATGTTCACGAAGGAGTCGTTGCCAATGGTGATCAGCTCCAAGACCTGACCGCCGAGTTCGAGCGTGCTGTGGGTCTTCACCAGGGACTTGTCGCTGGTGTCGGCTTCGCCACTTGACTTCAGTTGTTCGGTGTCGTTGGACAAGGTCATCACGAAGGCATAGCTGGTCGTTGTGGCCATCCCTTGTGCCAAACGGGCAAGGAAGTCGTCGATGGCATTGCCGCCCGAACTCGGTGCGGGAGCGACCGACTGGCTCACGGAGTTGGACGGCGCGGAGCCGCTTCCAGCCGGGACGCACCCCGCGAGTGCCACAGCCGCCACCAGTGTGCCGAGCAGCGGTTTGAGATTCATGCTTCCTCCCAGATCGGTGGTTGCTCTCAGGCAAGCACTGATCAGGGAACTCGTGTGTGGACTAGCAGATTCTTTTATCGGCGCCCAGTGAATCAGCCCAGCGCCAACAACTCGCGGCACCGAGCGACGTCGTCGTGCATCTGAGCGATCAGAGCATCGATGTCGCTGAACTTGATCTGGCCGCGGATCCGGGCGGCGAATTCCACCGAGATCGGGGCGCCGTACAGCTCCAGATCGTCGCGGTCCAGTACGTAGGACTCCACCCGACGAGCCAGGCCGTCGAAGGTCGGATTGGTGCCCACCGAGATCGCCGCCGGCCAGCGATCGGCCTCAGCGCCCGGCGGCAGCGAATCGCCGTGGCCGTCCAGCCCG
>CAZLJN010000258.1:0-3925 GCA_964559815.1 uncultured Propionibacteriaceae bacterium | reverse complement strand
CTGCGACTGCATCGCCTGCTGAGGCATCCGAATCAGGCTACGGCTTCGGTAATCGCAGTCGGCACGACACACTGGGCAGGTGAGCGACCTCGACCAGCCCGGCGGCGTGCTGCCCGAATCCGGCTTCGCCCGCAGCGCACGGCTGCTGAGCCTGCCGCTGGGAGTAGCAGCCCGCGCCACCGCCGGGGCCGGACGGCGCCTGCTCGGCGCGGACGCCGAGCAGATCAGTGCCGAACTCAAGGACGCCACCGCTGAACAGCTGTTCACCGTCCTGGGCGAGCTCAAGGGCGGCGCGATGAAGTTCGGCCAGATGCTGAGCATGTTCGAGGCGTTCCTGCCCGAAGACCTGGCCGCACCGTTTCGCGTCCGGCTGCGGCAACTGCAGGACGCCGCTCCCCCGATGCCCTCGTCGAAGGCCCAAGCCGTCCTGCGCGCCGAGCTGGGCGCGAACTGGCGCTCGCTCTTCGCCGAGTTCGACCCGCGTCCGGCGGCGGCGGCCTCGATCGGTCAGGTCCATCGCGGACGCCTGAAGGATGGCACCGATGTGGCGGTGAAGATTCAATACCCCGGGGCCGACGTGGCGATCGCCGCCGATCTGCGCCAGATCAAGCGGCTGACCGCGATCATGGGGCCGCTTACCGGCGGGGTCGATCTGGGGTCGATCGCCGCAGAGATGGCCAAGCGGGTCACCGACGAGGTCGACTACACCTTGGAGGCCGGCGCCCAGGCACAGATGGCCGAAGCTCTGGCCGGCCATCCGCGCTTCGTGGTGCCGAGGGTGCGCCAGTTCAGCACCCGGGTGCTGGTCAGCGACTGGATCACCGGCCGCAAACTCACCACGGTGATCGACGACGACGAGGACGTCCGCAACCAGGCGGCGCTGGATTACGTCACCTTCTTGTTCGCCGGGCCGAAACTGGCCGGCATCCTGCACGGCGACCCACACCCCGGCAACTACCTGATCACGCCGGACGGACGCCTCGGTGTGGTCGACTACGGCCTGTTCGCCCGGATGCCCGACGGCCTGCCCACCGCGATGGGGCGGCTGATCCGCACCGCAATGGACGGCGACTCGGCCGCCATGCTCGCCGGGCTGGCTGATGAGGGTTTCATCGGCCGCGATGTGCGAGCAGAGGAGTTGTTGGACTACCTGGCGCCGTTCGTCGAGCCGGCCAGCGTGCCGATGTTCCACTTCAACCGGGAGTGGTCACGCCAGCAGTTCGTGCGCGTGCACAACGCCATGCAGCCGGGCGGGGTGGCGACCCGGCTGAACATCCCGCCGCTCTACACGATCATCTGGCGGGCCTGGCTGGGCGGCATCTCGGTGCTGTCTCAACTCGACGCGAAGGCCGACTTCGGCTCGGTGCTGCGGGAGTACCTGCCCGGCTTCGCCGACTAGCCGCCTGCGGCGTCAGCGACCCGACCCACCCAGCAGCTCGGCAAAGTCGACCACATCGGCGAACTCGTCGATGGCCGGACGCGGCGCGACGGGCGCGCCGTTCAGCAGCGCCACCAGCTGGCCGACCGCTCGGGAGATGCGGGCGGGCAGCGTGCGTCCGGCCGACCCGTCGGAGTCGGCCGCGTGGGCACCCCAGTCCTCGGTCGCCACGAAGAGTGCGGTCGGCACCACCAGGGCGTGCAGGTAGCTGAACAGCGGCCGCAGGGCATGCTCGGTGACCAGCGAGTGCCGCGGCGTCCCGCCGGTGGCGCCCAGCAGCACCGGCACGTCGGTGAGCGCGGCGGCATCGATCAGATCGAAGAACGACTTGAACAGCCCCGAGTACGAGCCCTGGTAGGTCGGCGTCAGCGCCACCACCGCATCGGCGGTGGTGACCTGGGTGAGCGCTTCGGCGAGCGGCACATTGGGGAATCCGGTCACCAGATGGTCGGCGATCGGGCGGGCCAGGGTGCGCAGCTCGACCCAGGCGATCTCGACCTCGGCGGACGAGCGGAGTTCGGCCTCGATCGCGCGTCCCAGGCGCGCGGTGGCCGACTCCTCCGACAGCCCGGCGTTGACGATGACGATGCGTTTCATCGCTGACCTCCCCGTTGTTCGGCGTCGGCCAACAGCGCGTCGGCGTGCGCCACGGCTTCCTCGTCGCTGCCCGCTCGCGGGTAGAACGATGCTCCGGTGACCGAGTCCTGGCCGGCTCCGGCGATCCGGACGCCGAAGGAGTCGCCCGAGCCGAACTCCTCCTTGGTCGAGGCTGCCTTCGACGGTGCGGAGGTGGGCGCCTCGGCACCGGTGGCGCCGCTGACCTCGATCCGCTCGGACGCACGCTCGGTCCGAACTGCTTCGGCCTGCGCGGTGGCTTCGGCGATGCGCGAGCGGTAGCCCTCGCCGTGCAGCGCGGCCACTCGGCTGGCGTGGGTGGGCGGATCGGATGGCACCTCCGGGTCGCGCATGGCTTCGAACTCGCGTCGCAGCACCGGCAGGACCTCTTCACCGAGCAGATCAAGCTGCTCCAGGACGACCTTCAGAGGCAGCCCGGCGTGATCCATCAAGAACAGCTGTCGCTGGTAGTCGCCGACGTATTCGCGAGACAGCAGGACGCTTTCGATCACCTGCTGCGGCGAGCCCACGGTCAGCGGGGTGAGTTCCATGAACTCCTCCAGGCTGGGGCCATGGCCATAGACCGGCGCGTTGTCGAAGTAGGGGCGGAACTCCTTGATCGCGTCCTGGGAGTTCTTGCGCATGAACACCTGTCCGCCGAGCCCGACGATCGCGGTCTTGGCCGGGCCGTGGCCGTGGAACTCCCAGCGGCGCCGGTAGAGGTTGATCATCTGCCGGGCGTGATCTCGCGGCCAGAAGATGTGATTGTGCAGGAACGCATCGCCGTAGTAGGCCGCCTGTTCGGCGATCTCCGGGGAACGGATCGAGCCGTGCCAGACCAGCGGCGGGACGCCGTCCAGCGGGCGCGGCGTGGAGGTGAAGCCTTGCAGCGGGGTGCGGAACCGTCCCTGCCAGTCGACGACCTCTTCGTCCCAGAGCCGGCGCAGCAGCGCGTAGTTCTCCACGGCGAGCGGAATGCCGTTGCGGATGTCCTGACCGAACCAGGGGTAGACCGGTCCGGTGTTGCCGCGGCCCATCATCAGGTCGACCCGACCGTTCGACATGTACTGCAACATCGCGTAGTCCTCGGCGATCTTCACCGGGTCGTTGGTGGTGATCAGCGTGGTCGCGGTCGACAGGGTCAGCGTCGAGGTTTCGGCAGCGATCCGGGCCAGCGTGGTGGTCGGCGAGGACGACCAGAACGGCGGGTTGTGGTGCTCGCCGAGGGCGAAGACGTCCAAGCCCACCTCCTCGGCGTGCTTGGCCATGATGATGGTGTTGGCGATGCGTTCGGCATCGTCGGGAGTGTGCCCGGTCACCGGGTTGGTGGTCAGATCACTGACGCTGAAGATCCCGAACTGCATGACTGCTCCTGTCGTGGGTGGACGTCGCAGTTCTCAACATAGTTTACTTTTCAAGTATTCCGCTAGGGGTGGACGGCCCGGCCTCGGTCTGATCTGGATCACCGCTTGCTGGCGGTCCGCACATCGGCGGACACGCCCTGGCGAGGCTCGGCCATCGCCAGCGCCGCCATCGTCGCCGGAATGGCCCTGACGCTGGCCTCAGCGGTCAGGCGCCGCCCAGAATCGACAGGACGGCCTCGCCGTACTGCTCCAGCTTGGACCGACCCACCCCGGGGATGGACAGCAGCGCCTCATCGTCGGACGGGGTGCGCTCGGCGATGGCCATCAAGGTGGCGTCGGTGAAGATGCAGTAGGCCGGCAGCGAGCGTGACTTGGCCTCCCCCAGCCGCCAGGAGACCAGCTCGGCGTAGACCGCCTCGTCGTAGCTGGCCGGGCAGTCGGCGTGGCGGGACAGCTTGCGCTCCGCGCCGGTGTTCAGCGGCTTGCCGCACACCCGGCAGGCTTCGGT
>CAZLJN010000257.1:0-3927 GCA_964559815.1 uncultured Propionibacteriaceae bacterium | reverse complement strand
GCCTACGAGATGCTCACCCGCAAGCTGGAGGAGGGCCGGGCTAAGGCCGAGCAGGAGGCGCAAGCAGCCCAGGCCGCCAAGGAACAGGCCCAGGCCGAGCGTGAGGCCCAGCGCAGCACACCCCGGACGTCCACCCGGACGAGCACCCGTCCGGCCCCCAAGTCGGGCGTGGAGAAGGTGCTGAGTTCACCGACCTTCTGGAATCAGGTGATCCGGGTCGGTGGCCAGGTGGCCCGCACCTTCTGGGGCACCGCCCGCCGCTGAGCAGGTTTCGACAGGCTCTACCCAAGGGTTTCGACAGGCTCAACCAGACGTTGGTTGAGCAGGCCGCGCAGCGGCCGTGTCGAAACCCGTCGCCGCGCGCGTCAGTCGAGCAGTTGCGCGCCGGCGACCGGATGCACCACGAAGGTGGACGGAGCCACGTAGCCCGCAGCAGCAAAGGCGTCGGACACGCGTGCGGCGATCGCATCGGCCTGCCCGGCGGGCACCAGCGCGATCGCTGAGCCGCCGAAACCGCCGCCGGTCATCCGTGCCCCGACCGCACCGGACGCGCACGCGACGTCCACGGCCAGATCGAGTTCGGGCACCGAGATTTCGAAGTCGTCGCGCATCGAGGCGTGCGAGGCACGCAACAGCTCCCCGATCGCCAGCGGACCCTGCGACCGCAGCGTGGCCACGGTGCCGAGCACCCGCTGGTTCTCAGTGACGATGTGCCGCACCCGGCGGTAGACCACGTCGCCGAGCAGATCCCGGGCGTCCTCCAGCTGGGGCAGGGTCACCTCGCGCAGGCTCACCACCCCCAGCAGACTCGCGCCCTGCTCGCACTCCCGGCGCCGCTGACCGTAGCCGCCGGTGGCGTGAGCGTGCTTGACGTGGGTGTCGATCACCAGCACCGCCAGCCCGGCGGCGTCCAGCCCCAACGGGACGACCTCATGGTCGAGGCTGCGGCAGTCGAGGAAGACCGCGGCGTCCTGGGCGCCCAGCAGCGAGGCGAACTGGTCCATCACTCCGGTCGGGGCGCCGACGACCACATTCTCGGCCCGCTGACCGACCCGGGCCATGGTCGGACGGTCCAGGCTCAGCCCCCACAGCTGGGTCAACGCCATCAAAGTGGCGGTTTCCAACGCCGCCGACGACGACAGCCCTGCCCCCACCGGCACGGTGGAGGAGACTGCCAGGTCGAAGCCGGTCACGGTGGCCAGGTCGACGCCGAACTCAGCCAGTGCCCAGACCACGCCGAGCGGGTAGGCGGCCCAGCTGTCGCCGGGCTCCAGTTGGTCGAGATCGGCGGTCAGGAAGCCGGGTTCGAGCGCGGTGGCCAGCCGGATCGTCCGGTCGGTGCGGGGGGCGAAGGCTGCGACGATCTCGCGGTCGATGGCGAACGGCAGCACGAAGCCGTGGTTGTAGTCGGTGTGCTCCCCGATCAGGTTCGCTCGCCCCGGCCCTCGCGAGTACCCGTCGGGGTCAGCTCCGAAGGCGGCGCGGAAGGTTTCGGCAGCGCTGCTCGTCACAAGAGGAATCGTAGCGGATACCGCTAACATCGCACCCTCCCCGACTAGCTGTATTGCTGGGTGCGATAGCCGCTGAGAACGACCTTCACCTTCGCCTTCCGGGTGGTCTTCACGCGCAGATCGCCCCAGTCGCCCGGCGAGACGAACAACCGGTAGGTGTGGGTGCCCTTGCGTAGCTTCAGCCGCACGCCATCCTTACCCACCCGGGAGCCGCGCGGCGCGATCTCCAGGGTGCCGCCGGTGGCCTTGGCCGTGACCACCACATCGACGCGCACCGAGTCGAACTGGTTCTGGGCCGACGCGGACACCGTCCGGCTCGATCCGAAGACCTGCGGGTAGACCCGCTTGGACGCCTTCAACGTCTTGTTCAGCACCGTGACCGGGCCGAGGTCGGTGACCACCAGTTGACCCACCGGCAGCTGACCGCCGAGGGACGCCACCAGCGTCCGCAGCTGATGGGGGTTGTCGGCGCCGATCACGCGCTGCCCGTTGGCGATCGCAAACCGCACCTGCTGTTCGTAATTCGGGCCATAGGTGTCGAAGTCGTACAGGTGAATGCCCACCTTGTTGGCGGTCAGGAACCGCAACTGCCCGACCGCAGAGCTGCTCACGTTGTAAGCGAACCCGTCCGCGCCGGCCTTCTTGGCCGCCACCACATTGGAGAACACCGGGTTCTTGGCGAAGCTCAGATACTTGGCGTACTCCAAAGCGAGGAAGTACGCCTTCGGGCCATAGCTGCGGATCGTGCTGGCGAGTTTCCGCCAGTAGAAGGTCGAAATGCTCATTCGGGAGTGGATCGGCTTGGTGGCGATCAGCGCCGCCTTCATCCACGCCTTCTTCTGGGTCAGCGACTGGCCCGAGTAGGTCTTCACCTCCATGTCGACCTTGGTCCGTGCCGCCAGCGGATTAGTGGTCAGCATGGTCATCACCTGATCCAGCCGGGCGATCGGCTGGGTGTCTCCGCTGGCATTGTCGGTGCAGCGCACCTCAGCAACCTGCGCCCAGGTCATCAGGTGGATCGCCTCGCCGGCATGGGTGCAGGTGGCGCTCCCCGTGGAACCCCCACCGATGGCGTCGCCGTGCTGCAGCACCGGCACACCGTCGAGGGTGAAGACCACGTCGAACTCGATCCAGTCCACGCCGTCCTCGGCGGCAGCGGTCTCCGCTTTCAAGCTCTCCTCGGGGGCGGCGTAGGCCAGCCAGCCGCCGCGATGGGCCTTGACCTGCAGAGTGGGCAGCGGTGCCGCGTCCGCCACCGGAACGACCGGCAGCAGCCCTGCGACAAGCGGAATCGCCATCAACGCCGCCATCATCGCCCGTACCGCCATCGCGTCCTCTTTCCGTCGCCGCCGATGCGCCGCCGCATCGATCGTCGGCCGCGCCGGACGGTACGCCCGGGCTTTCGCCGACCTCCCCAGCATAGGCAAGAACACCATTCACGGGCGAGGATGAGGGCCATCGGACGCCGAGCGCCCTATCGCGATGGACGGTTCGCGATCTCGCCTGGTGCCGGGCTGAGTCGGACGGGTCGCGCGGGTCGAGGGATCACCGGGTCCGTCGCGCGTCACCACGGGTGACCCCAATACCCCCACCGGTGACCATTTGAGGCAAAAGGCCCTGTCGGCCACACCTCTTCCGGTCTAGGGTGCTCCTGAGTGCTTCAACGGGCGTACGCCAGGAGGAGACATGGCCACTCATGAGGATTCCTCGCGCGCCGATGCGCAAGAGGGAGACACACCCCCCGCCGACACCGTGTGGCGAACAGAAACCAGCCGGTACTTCCGCCGTCCTGGCGGCTGGTGGTGGGCTGCCTTCCTCGGCGTCCCGCTCGCGCTGGCGCTCACCAGCAACAGCCTGGCCACCGTGACCACCGCTTCGGGGACCTCACCCCATCAGGCACCCGCCCCCGGCAGCACGGCTGCTCCGATCCCCTCCGCAACGCCTTCGCCGTTGCCAGCCACATCGACACCCACCTCGGCCGGTTCCACCGGCACCGGCCCGTCCACCACCCCCAGCAGTACTCCGACCACGGCCTGCGACACCCTCGCCGCCGACCTCAAGCACGTGGCCGGCACCGGCCAGATCCGGTTCGGCTACAAGTCGAACAAGCCCACCCCCACAGGCCTGGCCGCCGTTGCCGCAGCGGCCCGACTCCTCACCTCCTGCCCCTCGGTCACCGTGACCGTTCGCGGCTTCGCCGACCTCACCGGTCCGGCAGAAGTGAACAAGAAGATTTCGGTCAGGCGCGCCCAGTCCGTCCGCACCCACCTGCGGACGCTCGGGGTCACCAACCAACTGACCGTCACCGGCCTCGGGGACACGCACTCCGTGGCCAACAACTCCTCCGCCAAAGGACGTGCGGCTAATCGCCGCGCCGAAATCGTCATCCCCTAGGGAGCCCCAGATGACTTTCCTG